>JAEZVS010000142.1 GCA_023443145.1 Bacillota bacterium
CTGCGGCGGATCATTGGAAAGCACCGTGATCATAACCCCCGGTATTTGCCGGCGCAATTCGTGGATGATGGCATAACACACGGCGTCGTCACCGGAATTTTGAAAACCATAGTAACCCGAAAGCACCAAATGAGGATGTTTAGCCATGATGGAATCCTTTCTGCGAAAACCGCTTCCACAACCACTGCAGCAGACGAATCATCACCACACAGAGCAGCCCTACCACCGTCCCTAATAGAAGGCCGTTTAGGCTGCGCTCTAATGAAATAAGAAGCGGCGTATGAATGTGGGCATAGGTATTGACCAGCGACACCTGGCCAATGATGGCTCCGATGGAGCATATCCAAAAAGCGGGCCTGCGGGCGCCAAATACCATAAAAAGAATCGCCATAGGATAACCTATGAGAAATTCTTTAGAGCGGGGCCGCACGCCGAACACATCGGTTAAGAACTGGCGCATGCGCATCTCACTGCCGGAAATCTGCATGTCGGAATTGCCTGTGCGGCTGATATAAATAAAGAGGGCGCCGGCCAATATCACAAAAAGTATGCTCCATTTGTAATCCAACGTTTTCTTTAAAAGAGCCTTCGCCGTCTCCAAGGGATGATCTGTCTGCCAAAGGTAGATCACTGCCGGCACCACCAACAGGGGCACCACATGGGCCAGCTTTACGCCCACAAATTGGTCCAGTTTCAACATGAAGAGGTTATGGGATAAAAGCCCCACCATGAGCACGGCACCGATAAAGCTCACCGCACACATACCCAAAAGCCGGCCGACTGCCCGCACAGGTCCGGTGCGCGGCTTAGACAGAAAATAGATACAGGACAGCGTCGGAAAGACCATCACCGATAGCAGCGCCATCATCTTGGTGGCCAAGACAGGAGAGAGCATATATGCCCCCACCCAACCGGCAAAGAGAAGCAACGCAGCCAACAAGCCTAAGAGAGAAAGACCGAGTAAATCGAAGAGAAGAAAAACCCCTCCGGCCACTCCGACACCAATGGCCACTTGCCGCCACAGGTGCACCGGCACCGTGCCCATTTTCTCGTAAGGCTGCCCCAGGACAAAGCCATTGGATTGGAGCATGGTGGTGAGATGGTCCAGATAGGCGAGATTGGTTTTTAGTGAATAAGCGGGCTCATTGATATCAAAAAAACGCACCAAAAGGCCGCGCATGTTGCGCTCTTTAGCCGCCAACGCCCAGCGATCCAAAGCCTCCTGCTCACCTTTTTGGCGATCGGCTTCTGTATCGCCTTCAAAACGGCTCATTTCTTCATTGGTGATGGTGTGCACCCGCACCACATTTTTTCCCAAAGCCAGGCCCATGCGTTCTATGCCCTTCTGTTTGGAAAATTCCACAATACCCAAAGGGGCCAAAGGCTCGCCGTCCGTCTTTTCAAAAGCAGGCAACACTTGATCCAACGCATCGGGATAACCCGGCACGTTTTTATCGTTCATCATAATCAGAGAGATATTGGGTACGGCGCGCAAATCTTCTTTCAGCACCTGAATGGATTGATCATCCACAGCCCGCCAGGTACGCACCTGGGGTATGACACCCATGCCGCGATCGGCCACTTCTTTCATCAGTCCATAGTCATAGCCCACGCCGATGCCATCCACCACCATTTTGGCATTGGCTGTTTCCAGCGGGGTTTGCGCCACCATGGACGGCACTTCCATCACGTCCAACGCGCCGTGATAAAGACGTACATTCCGTACTTTTGCCAACATCTCTCGGACAATTTGCTCCCGCCAATCCTGATCATAAATCACCACATAGCGAGACGCATCGTTAATATCCATATTTTGAGACAGACGCTCTGGATTGGGGATCTTCAGCACGTTGCGCCCCTGGAAAATACCCACTTTCCCGGCACTTTCCAAATCAGCCAGGCTCACCTCTTTAAATAAAATCTGGCTCACGCCGCGGGCTTTTAAAATATCCAACATTTCGCCGGCGGTTTTGCGATTGCCGTTGGCAAAAGAGCGCACGTCGGTTTCGTTTACGATGATGTTCACATGTGTGTCATGCGCTTCCACCTGAACACGCGCCACCCCCACATATACAGAAAGAGCAATGGCAACGATCACCAGCGCCGCCGCTGCACGACGGCAGAGCAGCCATTTGTTTTGTTTCAAAACCTATCCCTCATTTCTTTTTCGGTGCCCCTATTGTACCACAAGCCACCTTTCAGTTGAATACGGTTCAGTCTGTCCGAAAGGGAATTTTCCGTGTGAAAATCTCGTCGGAAACCGCCTTGACAAGCCCAGGCCCTTCTTATACCATGACATCAGAGATGAGAAAGGATGACGCCCATGCAATGCCCTTATTGCCACGCCAAAAATAAAGATGATGCGCGCCGCTGCAAACGCTGCGGCAAGCGATTACACGATGCCGACGGCAACCTTATTGCACCGCCGCCTAAAAAAGAACGGATGTGGACCAAAGCCTTGGCCATGGTGTTGGTGGTGGCCGTTTTGATTTGGGCCTTCATCACTTTCAGCAGCCTCCTGCCCAACTGGCAGAACGACGACGCCACAAACTCTGCACCGCCGGCCTCCTCCTCGCTGCCTTCTACGAAAAATACACCATCGGCCGCCGCACCTCCGCAT
>JAEZVS010000038.1 GCA_023443145.1 Bacillota bacterium
AATCATTAAAGCAATCGCAGATTTGGCAGGCGGCAAAGGCGGCGGAAGACCGGATATGGCTCAGGCTGGAGCTGCAGATGAGGCCAATTTGGATAAAGGTTTGTCTGAAGCAATGAGTGTCATAAAAAAATTTGTAGAAGAGGGATGATATCATGCATGATGACTTGGATGAGACAATGTATTACGATAAAAATATCTCTCATGAAATGACTTCACGAGATATTTTGCGAAGCGTCTATCGTTCATTGGAAGAAAAAGGCTACCAGCCTCTCAATCAAATTGTCGGCTATCTCATGAGCGGTGATCCTGCTTATATCACCAGTTATAACAACGCACGCGGTTTGATTAAACAAATCAATCGTGATGAATTCATTGAAGACATGCTAATAGAGTATATCGGCTTGTCTCGAAAGAACAAAAGATGAGAAGATATCTGGGATTGGATGTTGGTGCGCGGCGGATTGGTATTGCCGTTACGGATCCGTTGGGCATGACTGCGCAAGGACTGGAGACATTGCATCGGACAAATCTCCAGTCCGATATTGCGCACATTTTAACCCTGGTTGATCACTACGAGGCTCAAGGTCTTGTATGCGGTTTACCTAAAAATATGAACAACACATTGGGCTTTAAAGCAGAAGAAGTGAAGGCGTTTATTGATGCCTTATGTGATGTAAGGGATTTGCCTATTTATTGGGTAGACGAACGTCTGACCACCGTACAGGCAGAACAAGTGTTGATAGAGGCTGATGTATCACGAAAAAAACGAAAAAAGTCGGTAGACAAATTGGCCGCTGTCTTTATACTACAACTGTGGATGGATCAAAATATAGGAGATATGTTATGAGTGAACAAAATGATTTGAAAGATCTCGATCTTCTTGAAGAAAGAGAAGATGTCATTCTTTTGATAGATGAAGAAGGCGCTGAAATAATTTTCCAGTTGGTGGGAGATTTTACCTTTGAAGGCCAGGATTATGCTGTACTATCGGATCGCGTTGCTGACGAGGGAGATGATATTTCAGAAGAAGCAAACTTAATGGTCTATAAAATCATCGATGAAGATGGAGAAGACGTTTTGGTTGAAATTGAAGATGATAATGAATGGAACCGAGTGGTGGACTTCTGGAATAATTTAGAAGACTAGCTTTTGAGAAAGGCAGGCCTAAAATGGCGGTATTTTGCCCTAAGCTTCTCGTTGTGGATGATTACGCAGGCAACATTCAACTGTTAAAGGCCTATTTAATGCAGCTGGATATGCCCATGGAACTTTATGAAGCGACTGATGGGCTTCAGGCGATGGAAATATTTAATACGGTGACTCTTGATTTGGTATTACTTGATGTGATGCTACCGGATATCAACGGTTTTCAGTTATGCCGCATGATGAAAAAAATTCGTCAAGAAGATTTTATTCCGATTGTCATCATAACTGCGCTCTATGATCGCAACAGCATGATGGAAGGACTTAGTAACGGCGCTGATGATTTTTTATCCAAGCCTGTAAACAGTGATGAGCTGATGTTACGAGTAAAGAACCTTTTAAAGTTGCGTGAAACGTCACTGGATTTAAGTCGACGTTATCAAGAATTGAGCCATGATTTAGAAATGGCACGACGACTTTTAAATGATTTTTTGCCAAAACGTTTGCCACCGCAGACACACGTGCATACAGAAATTATATATGAGCCATCAGGTATCATTGGTGGGGATTTTTACGATATACTTTTTATTGATGATGATCACTATGGTTTTTTTATGGCAGATGTCAAAGGGCATGGCTCATCAGCTGCAATGATTGTGTCTCTCATTAAAGAGCAAATCTATGAGCATCATGATAATTGGATGCGTCCGGTAGCCTTAATGGAAGAGCTAAATCGCGCGCTTTGCCGATTTTTTATGAATGCACATATTGATTATTTTGTTTCTGCATGTTATTTGGTGTATGATAAGGAAAAAAAATGCATCACTTGGGTGAACGCCGGTCATACTGCGCCCGCTTATTTTTGTGGAGGAGAAGCAACGGTTTTTGAATAACCTTCGGGTTTGCCTTTTGGTATATTAGAAAACACGACGTATGCATCCTCATCTTTTTCAATTGGGCGTTTTGCGGCAGTGCTCCTATATACAGATGGCATTTTTGAATTGCCTTTGTTTTATCAACCGGAACGGGCTTTCGTTTCTATGACAGATATTCTTGCATTTTTGAAAAAAAATGACATCCAGGCTACAGCCAGCTTGATTACAAGTGAAGTGCAACAGGCTCTGAGACGCTATGAACAACATGACGATGTTAATATTATTAGCTTGAAATTTTAGATAAAAATTTCCGGGAGGACTCATGTCAGATTACACTTTTAAACAACACGAAACATTTGTAGAACTGGTTTTTGATGGAGATGTCACTATTGAGCAGAGTTTCATGTTTAAAGACGACATCAAGGAGAAACTAACTGGTATAGAATCACCGCGTGTTATGGTTGATTTGACAGAAGTTGGTTTTATGGATTCGTCCGGTCTAGGTATGCTGATTTCTTTTTTTAAGGAAGTGACGGAGCAGCAAGGTGAGATCGTCTATTTTGGCGTTCAATCTTATGTGAAAAAGTTACTAGGGTTGGTGAAACTGGATCAAGTGTTTAAGATTTGTGATTCGAGAGATGATGCCCTTCGCCTTTTAAAAATCACATGAAATGCTTGACAACTTCATCAAGCTATGATATGATTGTCATCGTCAATAATGCTATTGGTTTGGCGACATAGCCAAGTGGTAAGGCAGAGGACTGCAAATCCTTTACCCCCAGTTCGAATCTGGGTGTCGCCTTCAAAGGAGTCTTGACGATACAAGACTCCTTTAAATTTTAGCGCCGGAGTGGCGGAATAGGCAGACGCACGGGACTTAAAATCCCGCGAAGGTTAAACTTCGTACCGGTTCGACCCCGGTCTCCGGCAGAAAGCCCTCAGTTGATTCTGAGGTTTTTTTTATGTCTAAAAATACAACCTCACATCATTTAAAAGATACTTTGTTTTCATTTTGTGTTACACTATTTATGTTGACGGGAGGGATGGATATGTCTATTCGGGTTTGTGCTTTCGGCAAAATAAATTTATTTTTAGATGTGCTAAACAAACGCAGCGATGGATACCATTCAGTACATATGATCATGCAAAGTGTGCGCATGCATGATGTGGTGCACATATCTGAAAACTATGAGAATAAGATTGTTGCAGACAGTCCCTATGTGCCGAATAACAAAAACAATCTGGCAATGCGCGCAGCGGAACTAATGCAAGAGACATATAATCTGCCCCCTGTGTCCATTCGCATTCAAAAATCCATTCCTGTATCAGCGGGTATGGCTGGCGGCTCAAGTGATGCGGCTGCGGTATTTATAGGTATGAATCGGTTATTCCGACTAGGCGAGTCACCGGAAGAGCTAATGGCTTTAGGCTCTAAAATTGGGTCAGATGTTCCGTTCTGCATGTATGGAGGGACAGCGTTGGCGTCAGGGCGAGGAGAGGTGATTGCGCCGTTACCACTGCTTCCCAAAATTCACATTATTTTATTCAAGGCGAATTTCGGTGTATCTACCCAAGCGGTATATGGGGCTTATTCTTTTTCAGATCAGTTAAAAAATCACGATGAGATGCTGGCTGAGCGTTTAAAATACATTTATGAACGAGATGCTGATTCAGTGCTGGGCGGTCTTTACAATGCCCTTGAACCGACTGCGTTTTCGATGTATCCTAGAGTGGAAGTCTTAAAATCTGCTATCAAAGCACAAGGCGCACAATATGTATTAATGAGCGGCAGTGGGCCAACAGTATTTGCGGCTTTTTTAGATCAAAAGGATTGTTGGTCTTTTTATAAAAAGATGAGAAAAACACATAAGATGATGTATATGACATCAACTGTATCTCGGCAAGATTTGGCTAATCGGTTTGCGGATTTATTTTAGAAGGAGGCGTCTATGAGCCAAATTGCAGTGATTCTGGCAGCAGGAAAAGGAACCCGGATGAAATCAGAAAAGGCAAAGGTTGCCCATGAACTATGCGGTCGCCCAATGATTTCCTGGGTGGTTAAGGCTGTGAAAGAGGCCGGTTTTAACGAAATTTATGTCGTGTGCGGCCACCGACAGGAAGATATTAAGGCTATTTTAAATGACGATGTACAATACGTGTATCAAGCCGAACAGCTTGGTACGGGACATGCGGTTAAAACGGCTATGGACGTCATTTCTATTCAAGAAAAGGACGTGGTGCTGGTCACTTGCGGAGATACACCGCTTATTCAAAGTGCGACCTACCAGAAGCTTTTGATGGAGCATGTGCATTCGGATAAA
>JAEZVS010000071.1 GCA_023443145.1 Bacillota bacterium
GAAATTGTCAACAACGATCTCATTGATCGTATTGAATATGATGAGGAAACCTTTCGGCTTTATTTAGATGGGAAACAAAGCGAATCTTTGGCGCCATGGTCATCTGAAGGCGCTCTTTTAAAAGGCCGGGCCGTATGCGAAGGATATTCCGGTGCATTCATGCTGATATGCGACTCTTTAGGTATTCCCTGTATTAAGGTGAGCGGCACTCTGCAAGGTGTTTCTCATTCGTGGAACAGTGTATATTTGGCTTCAATTAATGATTGGCTGTACATAGATGTAACCAACAATGATCCCGGAGGATTTGTAGTGGATCCTGCTTATAAAACCCGTCTATTTTTGTTAACAGCCAATCAGTTTCAGCACTATGGATATATTTGGGACATCAATCAGGAACAGGCGCTGCGAGACATACGCTTTCCTTATCTGGTGACGAGACAATTGGATCATCTTCGCAGTCTCAATCTCATTCATGGACGTGGCAATGGAGATTTTGCCATATCATCGCAATTGACTCGACAAGAATTGGCAGCGCTTTTAACGCGTTTATACCAAGCCGATTTGTCTGACGTGGCGCATTCTGAAGCGGATGCGACAGATGTTTCGCCTTGGGCCATACAAGCGGTGAATTGGTGCAAAAAAAATCAGCTGATTGTAGGCTTTCCGGATGGACGATTTCATGGAGAAGAGCCGGTGTCCAAGCAGCAGATGGCAGCGGTCATATTACGACTGGCTCGTGTTGATCAAAAAACCTATAATTGGGAAAGTGCTGAAAAAACAGCGGTATCTCATGGTTTGATGAGTGCGGGAAGAACCAGCGGTATTTATAGCAAGGAAGCGAGCCGCGCTGATGTCTTTGATATGTTGGACCGTTTGCTGAACTATAAAGATGCATCTGGAACAACCTTTGAGATGAAATATTTAAAAAAATAACAGTGTTTTTGAACACTAAATGTACAATTTATGTTGACGTGGGCCCATAAACCTGATAGAATAAATTTTGTTGTCGGGGCGTAGCGCAGTTTGGTAGCGTACGTGGTTTGGGACCATGGGGGCGGGGGTTCGAGTCCCTCCGCCCCGACGCTCGCGGGTGTAGCTCAATGGTAGAGCTCTGGCCTTCCAAGCCAGCTACGTGGGTTCGATTCCCATCACCCGCTTAAGACAGAATGTCTTAACGGTGACGAGTAGGAATTGGCATACTTGGCGCAGAACAAGGTCACATTTGTTCACGTTTCATAGGCGCCTGTAGCTCAGCTGGATAGAGCATCGGACTTCTAATCCGAGGGTCGGGGGTTCGAATCCCTCCAGGCGCGTCATCATATGGTGGGTGTGGCGAAGTGGTTAACGCACCGGATTGTGGCTCCGGCATTCGTGGGTTCGATCCCCATCATCCACCTTTATATTGGGGTATCGCCAAGCGGTAAGGCACGGGACTTTGACTCCCGCATTCGCAGGTTCGAATCCTGCTACCCCAGTTTGAGCCATTAGCTCAGGTGGTAGAGCACCTGACTTTTAATCAGGGTGTCGAAGGTTCGAGTCCTTCATGGCTCATATTTTTTTCAGCAATTTTAAAACGCAGATATGAGAATACCTATTCTCATATCTGCGTTTTGCTTTTCTTGGTAGATTTATAAGAAAGATCATCTGCGAGTTCAGCAGTTGAAGAACGGTCATGAACGCATACAGTATGTTTTTAATGATGTTATAACCGTTCTCGAATAGATTGTTTGCTTTATCCTTGATCGGCTTCTTTGGCAGCCATTACGACGATTCCTGCAGAGAAAAGCAATGCCAGTAGGTTGGGCAATACCATTAACCCGTTAAAAAAGTCGGCCAGCAACCAAACCAGATCGACTTTAAAGCCGGATCCCATGAAAATAAATACTAAGACAATCACGCTATAAATAGGAATGGCTTTATTACCGAATAGGTAGCGTACATTCGCTTCGGCAAAGAAGTACCAGCCGATAATGGTAGAGAGAGCAAAGAAAAGCATTGTGATGGCGATCATAGCGTTGCCCCAAAATCCAAAGGAGGTTTCAAATGCGGCTTGCGTTAAGGCTACGCCGCTTAATGTACCGTCATATCCTTTGGGCAGCACATCTGTAACCAAAATAGCCAGTGTTGTCATAGTGAGCACGATAAAGGTATCGACAAATACCCCGATCATAGCAGAATAGCCTTGTTGATAAGGGTGTTTTACTTTTGCAAGTGCGTGCGCATGAGGCGTAGAACCCATTCCGGCTTCGTTTGAAAAGAGACCTCTTGCGACGCCGTAACGCATGGCTTGTTTGATACCAATCCCCAACCCGCCGCCAACCACGGCTTCAGGATGAAATGCGCCTACAAAAATATGATAAAAGGCACCGGGAATGTGATTGGCGTGCAAAGCCAATAAGGTGATGCAGAAGATGAGGTAAAGCAAGCACATCAGAGGCACCACTTTTTCCGTAAAGGATACAATGCGTTTCACTCCGCCAATAAAAATGATTCCTGCAAATAGAGCCAAAAGAAGGCCGACAATTAGAGGATTGATGGGTACCGCTCCTTTAATCGCGTGGGCAATAGAATTGGACTGTACCATGATGCCCATAAAGCCTAAGGCTAAAATAATAAGAACGGCGAAGGAAGCTGCTAAGATTCTGCCAAAGACGTTGGTAAAACGATGTTTTATGTAATATACCGGGCCCCCGACCAGACGGCCATCAGGAAGTATGACACGGGTCTTTTGTGCTAATGTTGCTTCGGCAAAAATGGTGGCCATTCCAAAAAAAGCGCTGATCCAGATCCAAAATACGGCACCAGGTCCGCCGAATGTAAGTGCAGTTGCGGCACCTGCCAGATTACCTGTGCCGACTTGCGCCGCTATGGCGGTTGCTAAAGCTTGAAAGGAGCTCATTCCTTCTTGATTGGCTGCTTTTCCTTTCAGTGAAACATTACCAAATACTTGTTTAAAGGCTGTTGGAAATTTGCGAATCTGAATAAATTTCAGCCGTAGCGTATAGAAGATTCCGGTGCCGACCAGTACATAAATTAGTAGATAATTCCATAAAAAATCACTGGCGGAACTCACACGTTCATACAGACCAACATTAAGAAATTCAAAAAACTGCATCATAAGCATTGCCTCCTTAAAATATAAAATAGCATACATCCTCAGATAGTATACAGAGCGATCATTTGAATAGACACATCTATTCAGTGGATAATTGTACGTCAAAAATAAATAATATCTATAAATTTAATAAGAAAAATTGTATGGCGCTAATGAGATGCTGCAGTGAATATTCATATGCAGAAAGCATGATCTATTGGTGGTTTCGGTTTTTTCTGTATTTGGTGGATGCTTGAACGTATTTTTGATTTTTAATCTCACAAAGTCTTTCATTATCGCGACATAAGAAACGGGATCTTCATCAAAAATAAAGATCCCGTTTGTTGTGGGCCGTATATAATCAGCTGGTACAATGAGCAAGAAAATCTTCTATCATTTTATTAACAAAAGGTGCATTATCTATATTTGAAAAATGACCGGCGTTTGGAATCATGCGGCATGTAGTGTGTAAGTCTCTGGCCCATTTTTTGTTGATGTATTTAAAGTAAGGCCCGCACAAATAGTCCTCTGTGCCTAAAATTAAGCATATAGGACAATCTAAAGAGAGTGTATCCAAGTCTTTTATGAATGAAACGGTGGCGGCATCGCTTTGTCGGAGCATGGCTTTTTTGGTTGTATGAGAAAAGCTCTGCTTTAAGAATTCGCGAGTGCGGGCTGTATGCGCCGCGCGTTTTTGCCATAAATATGATATAATTGGCATTGGAAAAGCTATGATCATTGCTGCGCCTAAAAACCGCATGCATGCCATGGTTTTTGGGGAGTAGTAGCGTTTGTCAATAGGCATCGAGTCGATTATAATCAGTCCTTGGGTGGAGTCAGGATAATGATGGGCATACAGCTGACTGGGAAAGCTGCCCATCGACATTCCGACGGGCCATATCTTTGGAAAATCCTCTTTTTTGCGAATGCACTCCATCCAGTGAGTCATTTGCATGAAAGAGAGCGTCACATCTTTGGGCATAGCACCGTGGTACGGAGTATCCATAAAAATCATATGCACACGACCTTCAAAATAAGCTCGTTGCGTGTTGAACATATGGTGATCCACAAAAAGGCCGTGATTAAAGAAGAGGCAAGGTGCATTCTCGAGTTCGGCACGAGACACCCAATAAGGAATGAGCCCATCTTGATTTAAGTAAGATAAGTACATGGCAATCTTCCTAACCTTAAAAAAGTGAAAGCTTTTGCGTTAATGGTATGGTGTGAGTATATTTACCTTACCATAATTAAATGCATCTGATAAGGGTGAACTTTATGAATAAGACTGCAACATTTCAAATGATGGTTCGTGCAGAATGGATGAATCGTTTTGGGACACTTCACGGTGGAGAATATGCTAAATTTATGGATGAACTTGCCGGTGTAACCGCCGATCAATATGCGCCGCTGACTTTCGTGACGGGTACCATTCATCATTTGCGTTATTTAAATCCGGTACATGCTGGGGATCTACTGAAAGGTGTTGGAGAAGTGGTGTTGACCGGTCATCATTCTATTTTGATTGAGGTACGTCTTTCTGTGATTCATCGTTTGACACAGGAGGAGAAACCGGCCGCTCATGCTTTTTTCACCATGGTACAAAAAGAACGGGGAGCGAATGCACCAATGGTGCCGCCGCTTCCGATAAAAGGAGAACTGTCTGAGAATCGTCGTGCACGGTTGCGCGCTCTACTGGCTCAAGACATTCAGTGGGAAACCATTGACGAGATCGAATAACGAGATGAAAGCGTCTTGGAGGATATATGATAGAAGAAATATATAATTCAGAAGCAATGCACATGCTGATGGTCATAGGTATGGCAATGTTGCCGGTTGTAGAGCTTAGAGGTGCGATACCATTTGCTGTCTCGCTGGGTTTTTCAGTGCCCACGGCCTGTGTTTTAAGTATCATTGGTAACCTTATCCCCGTTCCATTTGTGGTGCTTTTTATTCGGCGCATTTTTTATCTCATGAAACAAAGTGCGCGATTGTCTCCACTAATCCATAAATTGGAAAGTAAAGCCCATTTAAAAGGAGAAACCGTACGTAAATATAAGGTCATAGGGCTGGTGCTGCTGGTGGCCATTCCACTTCCGGGAACAGGGGCGTGGACCGGCGCTCTCGTAGCCGGTGTACTCAATATGAGTGTGCGCTATGCACTTTTCTCTATCACCATGGGCGTTTTGGTTGCCGGCGCACTTGTGGCGATGGCGACCGCAGGTGTTATCCACTTGGTGGTTTGATTTAGTAGACATTTGCAATCAAACATTGCAATAATGCACGACTCAAAATAGTAATGTGTAAAGTTTTGAAAAAGATAGAGTTTATGGCAGCATACAATAACGAATTGTTTATGTAAGTGAGGTTATAAATTTTGCGCCGAATTTTTTCACTGTAATGATAGGCATTTCGAAACAAAAGGCATATCATTCATAAAGAGATCACGGTGACATAAGCGCTTTGTTTTTCGTTTTGCCATCAAACATTCCATTTAACGTCATTTTGACCAACCAAAATAAAAATATCCTCTTTTCAATAAATCATTGACATTTCTCCAGTTCGATGTATAATATTTGCGGAGCGGGTGTGGCGGAATTGGCAGACGCGCTAGACTTAGGATCTAGTGTTTATACGTGGGGGTTCGAGTCCCTTCACCCGCAGTGCGGAAGTGGCTCAGTGGTAGAGCATCGCCTTGCCAAGGCGAGGGTCGCGAGTTCGAATCTCGTCTTCCGCTTTATAACTGCAACTTACTGTTGCAGTTTTTTTGCTTTTTCAGCTTTACTCTTATTTTAAAATGTTTAAACCATGCATGGAGATCCTTACGTTTATACAGCTTCTCCTTAAAGAGCAAGGAAACGGATATGTTTAATATGGCAAAGGATGCTGTGTGTTAAAACGACCATTATGATTCGAATCGTGTTATATGGAATCATATTTTGCTTTGAACATAGATTTATATAGAGAGGCGGAATAATGGGTATCGTTTTAAGTGGGTCATAAATCTATTTTGTATGCCTTTTGTTTGCGTATCAACATGTCGTATGTGATGAGTTGTTTTTTGTATAGTTGTTTTATGAGCTAAATATCCCGGTGGTATTATGGGTTAAATTTGTCTTAAATATACCGATATAATACGGTGTGAGCCTGAAAGTTTTTTGTCTTTCTATGACATTTAACCTTTTTTTATAGCGCAAGCCATAGTATAATAATTAGAAATGTAAAATTATATTAGGAGGAAAATGCATGAACGTCCAAATTGAAACCTTAGATAAGGTACAAAAAGCATTAACAATTGAGGTTGAAAAAGAAGTCTTCGACAAAGCACTGAATGATGCTTATAAAGAGCGTAAGAAAGATATTTCTATTCCGGGTTTTCGTAAAGGCCATGTACCCCGTGCTTTGATCGAACAGCATTATGGAAAAGACTTCTTTTATTATGATGCCGCAGAAAAATGCATTTTCCCTGTTTATGTGGAAGCAGTCAAAGAGCATCACGATGAAGTGGAGCCCATTTCGGAACCGACCTTTGACGTGGTTCAGCTGGAGCTGAACAAGCCTTTTATTTTTAAAGCCATTGTTGATACCAAGCAAGACATTGCTTTAGGTGAATATAAAGGCATTGAGCTTGAAAAAATTGATGCCGATATCACCGATGAGATGGTAGAAAAAGAACTGGTGCATCGCCAAGAGCAAACTGCTCTTTTAGAAGATGTTGAAGGCGATGATGCCAAAGTTGAAAATGGTGATGTGACAACCATTGATTTCTGTGGTAAAAAAGATGGCGTGCCGTTTGAAGGCGGCACTTCTGAAAATTATGAACTTACTATTGGTTCCAAAAGTTTTATCCCCGGCTTTGAAGAAGGTGTGGTGGGAATGACAATTGGTGAAACCAAAGACATTCCACTGACCTTTCCGGAAGAATATCATGCGGAAGATTTGGCCGGTGCCAACGTGATATTTACAGTAACCGTCAATGGTATTAAAAGACGCGTGCTGGCTGAGTTGGACGATGAATTTGCAAAAGATGTTAGCGAATTTGATACTTTAGCTGAATTTAAAGAAGATATTCGCAAAGAATTGGCTAAAACAGCGGAAGAGTCTGCGCAAAATCAGTATAAAAATGCTTTAACGGAAAAATTAGTGGCAGATTCTGACGTGGTGGCTCCGAAAAGCCTGGTTGAAAAGGAAACGGAGAACTATGTCAATGAAATGCGTTACAGCATGAAAAACCAAGGCATCGAATTAGAAAAGTATTTGGAACTCACCGGTGGCAACATGGATGATTTAAAAAAGGAATTTGAAAAACGTGCAGAAGCATCGGTGAAGGCTATCTTGGTGTTGGAAGCTGTTGCTGAAAAAGAAGGCATAGAAGTATCTGATGATGAGCTTGAAGGTGAGTATGATAAGCTGGCTGAAATGTATCATATGGAAAAAGATGAACTAAAGAAAATATTCATGATCCAAGGCCAGGCAGGGGCTATTCGGCGCAATATGCTTCTTGAAAAGACCATGAATTATCTTTTGGAAAGCGCGCACATTGGGTAGGTAGTAATCATTAAGCCATTTTATTCAACACTTAGGAGGTTGATTACATGAGTTATTTGATTCCATATGTCATTGAGCAAACTGCCCAAGGTGAACGCTCTTACGATATCTATTCACGCTTACTGAAAGACCGTATTATCTTTTTAGGCGGTGCTGTTGATGACGATTCAGCCAATGCCATTGTGGCCCAATTGCTTTTTCTGGAAGCAGATGCGCCGGATAAAGATATTTATCTTTATATTAACAGCCCGGGTGGTTCGGTAACTGCAGGCATGGCCATTTATGATACGATGCAATACATTAAATCTGATGTGAGCACCATTTGCGTGGGAATGGCCGCCAGTATGGGCGCATTTCTTTTAGCTGCCGGTGCAAAAGGCAAGCGCTTTGCGCTGCCCAATGCTGAAATAATGATTCATCAACCATCCGGAGGCGCACACGGTCAAGCCAGTGATATTGCCATTCACGCTAAGCAAATTGTAGCGTTGCGCGAAAAATTAAATCGTATCTTAGCTGAACGGACAGGTCAAACACTTACTAAAGTGTCTAATGA
>JAEZVS010000126.1 GCA_023443145.1 Bacillota bacterium
GTGTAGATCACCGTCACAAAGACCAAACCGGCGATCCAGGCGGCCAGAAGAAAAAGAGCAGGATGGGCTGCAGAAATATTCAGATAGTACAGATTGCCCACCGCGGTGAGGGTTGACTGAATAAAACCCAGTGAAAGAAAGAGCAGCAAACGGGCCAAGTAGAGTTCGGAGAGTCGGGGCTTTTCTAAAAGAACAACGTGTTCAGGCCGGGGAACCGTCTGCAACATGGCCACCAGTACAATGCCGCCCACCCAGAGGGCAATAAGGGTGTAAAAAGGGGTCATGGCGGTGCCGAAATTGGAGACAGGATAAATGGCTTCGGTTTTCAGTTTTACCGGGGCTGCTAAAAAATGGGCAATATGTTCGTGATTTTCACGGCTCCAACGGGAAAAGGCCTGCACATCAGGGCGATTGGGCCAGTTTTGGATGGCGCGGCTGCCTTGGGAGAGTTGAACCGACACTTGCCGCAGGTTTTTTTTGTTTTCCGTCAATTGAGCAGATAAACGGTTCAGCGTTTGAGACAGTTTTTGATTGGCGCCGGCAAAATCACCGCTTTTTTCTTGCAGGCCGTTCACCAATTTGGCCAAATATCGGCTGTCTTGCTGTAGGCTTTGACACAGTTGATCCAGTTGGGGCAGCACATCATTTTGATACGCTTTATCCAATTGATCCAAACGGGCGCGGTGAGCCGCCCATTTGTTTTGTATCTGAGTGTGTGCCTCCCGGGTGCGATCGTTGCCTGTGGCCAAAGCATCTGCTCCGCCGGAGAGCGCTTCCTTCAGTTTGGTTTCGGTGTCAATGGTTTGATCCAGTTCCGCAACCAGAGGATTGATGAGGGCGGCGATCTGAGGATGACTTTCGCCATGTGCGTCGAGACGGTCCCGCAAGGCGATTAGATGAGCGATGTGCGCATCTTCATCTTGCGCCAGCTGCCGGAGATCGCTGCCGGCATTTTGTGCATTTATACGGCCTTTGGCAAAAGCTTCATCAATGGGCTTTTCCATGCTGTCTGTTGCCCGGCGCATCTCATCCAATGTTTGGATAAGAGCGCTGCTTTTTTTATGTAGGTTTTCGTTTTGTGCCGTTAAAGCATGTTCCAGCTCTTTTAAGCGATCGTTTTCTTTAGGCAGCCTGTTTTGGGTGACGGAAAGCAAATCGGCTGTGCCGCCGGTCACGGCTTCTGTGGATTCTAAAAGAGAAACCAGAGAAGACAGCCCGTCGGCACTCATGTTCAGATCTTCGCTCATTTTTTGTAAGTTGATGCTCAGGTTTTGAGCCAGATGGTCGGCGCCCAGTTGATCGCCCACTTTCGATAAGGCTTCCATGGCCACCAGCAAACTGTCAGATACCGTTTTAACAAACACTTCATGGATGTGGGTTTCCATGGCATCGGCGCCTTTGGCGGTTACGATGGGCGAAATGGCATTTTCTTTGGCATTGGAATAGTAGCGAATGTCAGCGGGAACGGGATGATCGGTTAAAAGGCTCATCAGGTTTTGACTAAAATTTTCAGAGATGACGATTGCAGCATAGTATTTGCCGCTTTTCACACCGTCTAAAGCTTTGGCTTCAGAGGTAAACGTCCACCCCAGTTGGTTGTTTTTACGCAGGGCGGCCAATACCTTTTCTCCCAAGTTCACATGTAGGGGGATGAGGGTGCCCGTGTAGCCCAAATCGCTGCAAGCCACCGCCACTTGCAACGAGCCGGTGCGGTCATAAGGATCCCAGCTGGCGGAGATATTAAACCAGGCGTAGAGACAAGGCAGGACAGCAATGCCCAAAATCACCACCAAGGCCACCACATTGCGGGAGAGGCGGCGTACATCATCCCTAAAGATACGGAAGATAATGCGCCGACGGGGCAGAGACGAAAAGAAAATATGGCTTTTCATCGATGTTCCTCCTTCCATTTCTCCCAGAAAGCCTCATCGGATAAACGCAGCCAGGGATAGAGGGCGCGAAAGCGATAGCGCAGATATTCCAGAACTATCAAATAGACCGCTAAAAGAAGCAAAGCCGAAATAAAGAGCACCATCCACACAATTTTTGCTTCCAAACCGAAGAGGCCGGCCAGAAGAAGTACGGCAAAAATGGCAGTGGCCCAAAAGCCCAGGCGCACCAAGCGCGGAAAGTGTTTTTCAAAACGGACGGCACGATCTTTAAGCCGTGCCTTTAACGCAGGATCGGCCATCATGGCCAGCACCAAACGGCCGGGTGCCGCCGAGGCATGGCAGACGGACTTTTCATTAACCATGAGCCGGGTTTCAGAGAGCCGATCGTTAAAGAAAAGATTTACATTGGACGTTATGGGACGCACGCCTAGGCCGATGAACAAGCCCAAAGCCAAAAAGACCGTCAAAATCAGCAGATGGTGAACATAGGCATGCCCATAAAGGCCTGCGATGGCTTCGCGCATGGCATGGATGCCGTAGGTAAAGGGCAGCGTGGGGTGAAGCCATTGGAAAAAAGGCGGCATCATTTGTACAGGATAGATCCCTGATGAGCCCGGTATTTGTAAAATCATCAAAATGACCGCCAGTGCCTTACCGACGTGGCGAAACACGGTGGCCAGCGCATAAACAAAGGTCACGTACACCAAAGAAGTAAAAAGCCCTGCTCCGACAAAGAGCCAAGGATGACACATGGGGATGTGCAAAAGATAGAGAATGCCCAAAGTTGCCGCTAAGGCTTGCACAAAGCCGGCGCTTATAAAGAGCAGCCAACGGCCGATCCAGCAGGCTCGAGAGGAGGGGTGCCCGACTTCATCCGGGGCATCGACATCCAAACGTATAATGGCCACCAGAATGAGGGCACCCACCCAGAGAGCCAAATTGGTGTAAAACGGCGTCATGGCTGCGCCGTAATTGGCCACGGGATAAAAGGGCGTGGATGAAAGGCGGATGGGCTCGGCAATAAAATCAGCCACGGCTTCTTTAGACACTTGTCCGGCTTTTAGGATATTTTGATAAGCTTTGGAGGTGCCCAGTGCCGCCAATTCGGTTCGGGTATGTGCCAATCCCGAAGCGGTATGGTTCAATACTTGCGACAAATCCGCAAGCCATTTATTCATCTGTGGAGAAATCTCTGTTTGCAATTTTAAAATAGGGCGAAGGCTTTGTGCGGTGACGTCGGCCTGGTCTAAAGCACGTTGAATATCTTGATGGCTCCTCTGTATGGTGTGCTGCACATCTCGGTTTAAAGGGCCGGCCGCTTGCTGGACATCAGAGAGGGCCGCGGTGAGTGTCTGACCGCTTTGCGAGAGGGTGTCAGACAATTGTTTGCGCTGCGATTCGTTTTGTATAAGGCTGTCCTTCAAAAGGCGGTTCAGGGATAGAAGATGGTCATCCAGGGCTTGCCATCGAAGCTGACGTTCATTGAGATCGGAAACGAGACTGTCGGTCAGAGGACGCAGCGCCGCATGGGGAAGGGCCTCGTGCAAGGTGGTTACATGTGCCACCAAGGCACCGTGTGCCTTTTCAAGACGCTCCAGCCGGGTGCCGGCATCATAGAGAGCGTCCGTCGCCAAACGCAGAGCGATGTTGAACTTACTCAGGACGGCGTCCGCATCTTGCTGCAAGGTGGGCACAAGGACAGACCCTTCAATGAGATCATCGGCCAGAGTGTGCGACTGCTTGGCGGAGTCTATATTCAGCTGTGCCATATCCTTTGCCAGCGCAGATTCCTGGGCGCGCAAGGTATTGACGGCGGTTTCCAGTTCAGTGAGAGCGGCTTCCGCGCTTTGCAGTCGGGTTTGCATTTGCTGCGATTGGGCGCTCAGATCAGCCAAAGTGCGCTGTGCTTCCGCAAGAGCGTGCTCAATCTGTGTCAATTGAGCTTCGGCAGAGGCTTTTGTGCCGTCCACATCCTGGGAAAGGCTGAAGGCGGCCCGTGAAAGCGCTGTGGTTATGGCGATGGCCGCTTCTTTTGAAAAAGCGGAATTGATGCTCTCCACCAACGATGTGGCGTCGCTTTCAGTGATTTTAGGCGCAATGGAATTTTTCTTTTCGTTGACCAAATAGCGCAGTTCCGGCGTGACGGGGGCGCCGTCTTCAATGCTGGCAAGGCGGGCACTGAAATCTTTGGGAATGATGATGGCGGCGTAAAAATCTCCCGCCCGCACCCCTTTTTCAGCTGTATCGGTGTCCACAAAAGTCCACCCCAGTTGATGATTTTTATGCAGCTTATCGACAATGGCGGCGCCGGCATCTAATTGGTGTCCGTTACGCAAGGCGGTGCTTTGATCTTCGTTGGCGACGGCCACCCGAATCCCGGCAGTATGGCCATAAGGGTCGATGTTGGCAAAAATATTGAACCAGGCGTATAGGGAGGGCAGTAAGCAGACGCCCAGCATGATAAAAGCGGCGATTTTATTTTTTTGCAGCCGACGCAAATCGCGGATGTAGATGTGCCGGATGGCGCGCATAAAATACCCTCCTTTCTCCTTAAGTCATATCTTAGTATAGCATTTCATAAGATGTAACGCCATCGTTGATTTGTATCCGTATTCCGAGTGCTGTGACCTGTAAAATCTTTCTTGTAGAAAAAAAGCCTTCTGCTGCGGTTTGCAGTCAGAGGCTTGAGGAAGCATTTTATTCATAACGGGCGCGTTCTCCGCCGATTAACTTGGGCCGGCTGAAGGCGCAATTGACCACGGCATCGCCGATCGTTTTGTGGGGAAGACGCATGGGCACCACCACAGGGCGCATGTGCATGCCCACCATGGTGAGGCCGATGTCGATGCCATAGCCGGCCATTTGCTGCAAATCCTCCACCACAGCGGGCGCCGTCATGCGGCGGTAAGCACAGCTGGCCATAGATCCGCCGGCGTGAGGATGGGGGACCACGTGTACCAAGGGCAGACGGGCAGAACGGGCAAGCGCTTTGTCCACCACCAGGGCGCGGTTCAAATGCTCGCAGCATTGAAAGGCCAAGAGCAGAAGGTGGGTATGGGCAAAGTCTTTTAAAACAGGATAGAGGGCATTGGCCACATCAGGGCTGCCGCTTTTGCCGATGCGGGCGCCCTGCACTTCGCTGGTGGAGCAGCCCACGACGAAAATATCTCCTTCTTCCGGTGCCTGACGGTGCACCATGTCTGCGAGGACCGCACGCAGATCGTCTTGAATTTGAGCCAGAAAATCGGCACTGAGTTTTTCTTCATTCAAAGCCCTTCGCCCCTTTCTATCGCTGTCAGCTCGTCTACACGGCGGGCATGGCGGCCGCCTGCGAAATCGGCGGCGAGCCATTCATCTACGATGAGCAGCGCCAATCCTTCGCCAACAATGCGTTCACCCATGGTGAGGACATTGGCGTTGTTGTGTTCGCGGCTGGCGCGGGCGGAGAATACATCGTGGCAGAGGGCGGCGCGAACGCCGGGAACCTTATTGGCCGCGATGCCGATACCAATACCGGTGCCGCAAATCAAAATGCCGCGTTCCAGGTTTTGACCAGCCACGTCTTTGGCCAAAGGCAACGCAATTTGGGGATAGTCACAAGAATCGGTGCTGTGGGTGCCGTAGTCACGCACATCGTGGCCGGCTTCTGTTAAGTGGGCGGCGATTTTTTCTTTCAGGCGAAAACCGCCATGGTCTGATCCGATGCCGATGATCATTGTTCGTCCTCCTTTTTTTGGGGAAAGCGCGCCAGAAGAGCGGCTTCAATATCGTCCCAAGTTTGCACGTAAGATGCCAGATTGCTGCCGAAAGGGTCGTTGATGTTGGTTGCGCCGAAAGGTTCCACTTTATCGGCGTAGTCAGGATACTGCTCGCGGATAAGGTGTGCCTGTTCAGCGGTCATAGTGAAGACACGATCGGCATAATCCAGATGCGCTGCAGTTAAGACACTGGCCCGGTGGCTCATGAGATCCAGCCCGTGGGCGCGCGCCACGCTGATGGCGCCTACAGAAGCGTCGTCGCCGCCATGGGCATAGATGCCTGCCGAGCCGACACTTACCGGACCGAATTCAGGATGCTCACGAAAATAATTGATGGCCATGGCCTCGGCAATGGGGCTGCGGCAAGTGTTGCCGGTGCATACAAATAAAATATTCATAGCAATCATCCTTTCCAAGGGCGGCTGAGTTTGGTGATGCGGTTCATCAGCGCCAATCCCAATTCTTCTTCGGGCCAACGACCGATGAACATCTCGCTGACGCCCATGTCATCCAAACGGCGCAATCCGTCGAAAAGACGCGCCGCAGCCACATCGGGACGGGTGCGTGGGCCCAGATTCCACAGGCGTACGTTGGGCGGAATGTCATTTTGTGCATGAAGAAAACCGATGGCATCATCAGAGAGCAAAAGCCCCAGAGACTTAGAACTCTGCTCAGCTTGGGCGATCAGCCGGTGTAAAAAATTTTCATCTTCTTCAACCGGCGCCAACCATACGGGAGACTTGGGAGCATAGTGGCGGTATTTCATACCCGGCGCCGGTGGCGGCGCATTTTCAGATAAAGCTCCGGCCAACAGCACCGGGCCGATAAGCGCCTCTATGGCTTCGCGAGAAATACCGCCGGGACGCAAAAGCACCGGCGGCTTTCGGGTAAGGTCTAAAATGGTGGATTCCACCCCCACCGCGCAGTCGCCGCCATCAACAATACCGGCAATTTCATCCCCGAAATCTTCCGCTACATGCCACGCTGCGGTGGGTGACGGACGCCCACTTTTGTTGGCGGAAGGGGCGGCCAGGGGACGATGAACATCACGTATAAGAGAAAGGGCCACGGGATGAGCGGGCATGCGCACCGCCACCGTATCCAGTCCGGCGGTAACTACGGCAGGAATCGCATCGCTTTTGGGAAAAAGCAGTGTCAGCGGACCGGGCCAGAAAGCCTTCATCAAAATCTCTGCACCGTCGGGTACAGTGCGCACCAGTGCATCGAGCATGGCGCGTTCGGCAATATGTAAAATGAGCGGATTGTCGGCGGGACGCTCTTTGGCACTGTATATTTTTCGACAGGCCGTTTCGTTCAGACCGTCGGCGCCCAATCCATAGACCGTTTCAGTGGGGAAGGCCACCACCTCGCCATCTTTGAGCGCCGCCGCGGCTTGCGCCATATCTTCGTTATTTGTAGATTGCCACATGGGCGACACCCCTATCTTGTATCTCTGTGTTTAGTATAGTGCAAATAAGTCTGCGGTTCAATATACAGCATGTGGTGTACGGGTGGATGGCGGCATCTTTCCCAGGCGATGGATACAAAAGAAATAATAAGCAGAAGATGATTTAAATTGACGTATTGACATAAGCGACTATAAATGTTATATTTGCCTTGATTATTAGTTAAATCTAACGAAATGCAAGGAGAGCTTATGTTAGAAGAACGCATCGTGCGATTTTGTGCCCCCACCCTGGCGGGAATTAAAACCGGAGGACTATTTAATGCGTGCGGCATTGACAACACCACCCTCCGGCATGAGGCCGAGTCTATTCGTAAAGAAATTTCGAGCCGCGGCCTGGATTTGCGTCTTTTTCCCAAAAAAGGGCGTCACACATTGGTTTATGTCTATCGAGAAAGCGCATTGGCGCACGATTTGAATCAAGCCGATTGTGCCAGATTTTTGGCCAATTATCGATACGATGTTTCCAGCAACGAATGCGCTCTTCGACGACTGGGCGAGCGCATTATTGAATGTGAGCATTTTCCGCATGAAGTGGGCGTCTTCTTATCTTACCCTTTGTCGGATGTCATATCGTTCATTGAGAATGGCTCTAAAACTTGCAAAGCCTGTGGGCATTGGTGCGTGTACAGCGACGAAGAGAAGGCACATTGGTGTTTCAATCGCTTTGATCGCTGCACCACTTGCTATAAAAATCTTTACAACCGTGGCCATCGCATCGGCGATTTGGCTGTGGCCCGCTAAGAAAGGATGACAAACAATGAGTAAAGTTGCAGTTGTTTATTGGAGTGGCACCGGCAATACAGAAAACATCGCCAAATTGGTGGCTCAGGGTGCGGAAGCTGCCGGCGCTGAAGTGGATATGTATCAACCTTGGGATTTTGAAGACGATGTATTTGCCCAATATGATCGCATCGCTTTTGGCAGCCCCGCCATGGGTGATGAACAGTTGGAAACCGAAGATTTCCAACCCATGTGGGATCGTATTAAAGGCAACATGGGTGCGCGTAAAGTGGCCCTCTTCGGCTCTTACAACTGGAATAACGGCGAATGGATGGATTTGTGGGGTCAGGAATGCGCCCAGTTGGGTATCAATCTTGTGGCAGACGGCCTGGCTATTTTGGATTCTCCCGAACCCGGTTCCGATGAAGAAACCGCTGCCATTGAATTGGGCAAAACTTTGGCCAACGCATAATAACCGCTGCGCTTTTGGCGCACGACCTTTGTCAATCTGATGCATTTATTTAGACGCCTCTTTGTGGGGCGTCTTTTTTTATTGCAGCCAGCAGTCGTTTGAGAATGTAAACGGAAGGCGTAGGCCGGCCCAACAGAAAAAAATGTGCCGATATGTCGCCTGCAACGATCGAGGGCCATTTTTTTGCTGACAGGCCCGCTCATCAATGATAGAATATGAGTATTATGAGTAAATAAGAAAAGAGGTGGCATCTGTGGCATCGAGGCAAAAAATGGCCTATTGGCGAGTGGCCATGGCAGCAGGGATATATGGCGCATTTTTCATATCGCTGAAATGGTCGGTTCCTTTGGCTGTGACCATGTGGTTGGTGGTGCTGCTTACATTTTTAAAACCGGCCGATGCCCAAACCGTTAAGGACTGGCCTGTCATCCGTAAAAACGGCTTTCCCCTTTATTGGCTGCGTTACAGCGCCTTGGTGGTGGGGGCAGCACTTTTAGGGATTGCATTGATGGCTCTCTTTTTTTCCTGGTCATTGGCCGAAACCTTATCATTCGCTAAAAATAACGCACCGGCGCTGGTGCCATTGGTGGTATCGGTGGCTGTGGCTTGGTTCTTAAACAGCCATCAGCGCGACCGGTATGAAGCTCTAATGGCAAAAAACGCCGCAGAAGAAAAACGCCGCGCCACCAAGTCTGCACGTGGCCAAGGCAAGAAAAGACGGAGGAAACATTGATGAAAATGATCGAAGAATTTGGCAGAGACGTCTTCAGCGATGAGGTCATGCAGCGCCGGCTGCCTAAGAAAGTTTATGAATCACTGAAAGCCACCATTCTTACAGGAAGCGATTTGGAAAAAGACATTGCCGATGTGGTGGCCTCAGCTATGAAAGACTGGGCCATTGAAAGAGGCGCCACCCATTTCGCCCATTGGTTCCAACCCATGACCGGCATGACCGCTGAAAAGCACGAATCTTTCTTAGAACCGGTGGGCAATGGCCGGGCCATCATTGAATTCTCCGGAAAAAATTTGGTGAAGGGTGAGCCGGATGCGTCCAGTTTTCCGTCCGGCGGCTTACGCGATACGTTTGAAGCGCGGGGCTATACGAGCTGGGATCCCACCAGCCCGGCCTTTGTCAAAGACGGATCTCTTTATATTCCTTCGGTGTTCTGCTCTTACACCGGCAATGTGCTGGACAAAAAGACGCCTCTCTTGCGCTCTATGGGTTTGATCAATCGGGAAGGGCTGCGGATTATGCGCCTGTTTGGCGACACGACGGTGCGCCAGGTCATTGCACAGATGGGGGCGGAACAAGAGTATTTTGTCATTCCCGAAGCCCTTTATAAAAAACGCAAAGATCTCTTTATCTGCGGACGGACGCTGTTTGGGGCGCCGGCGCCGAAAGGCCAGGAGTTTGAAGATCATTATTTTTCTGCCATCAATGAGCGGGTGGCAGCTTTTATGACCGAAGTGGACGAAGCTTTGTGGCATTTGGGTGTGCCGGCTAAGGTGAAACACAGCGAAGTGGCGCCGGGTCAGTTTGAGCTGGTGCCGGTATTTAACAATTGCAATGTGGCCAACGATCAAAACCAGCTGGTGATGGCTTGCCTGCGCAATGTGGCGCCGCGCCACGGTTTGGCCTGCCTGCTTCATGAGAAGCCTTTTCAAGGGGTCAACGGCAGCGGCAAGCATGTGAACTGGTCCTTGGGAACCGATACGGGCATTAATTTGGTTTCTCCCGGCGATACCCCTGAAGACAACGCCCGCTTTTTGCTCTTCTTCTGCGCCATGATGCACGCCGTGGATGTTTATCCGGAACTTTTGCGCCTGGTGATCTCTTCAGCCGGCAATGACCACCGTCTGGGCGGTGACGAGGCGCCTCCGGCAATTTTATCTATTTTTACAGGTAAGGAAATGCTCGATATCCTGGAAGATATTGAAAAAGGCGGCGATTACAATACTGTTGATAAAGGATTCTTAGAACTGGGTGTCAATATTTTACCTCAGTTGCCCAAAGATATATCCGATCGCAACCGCACGTCACCTTTCGCCTTTACAGGCAATAAGTTTGAATTTCGCATGCCCGGGTCGTCGGCATCGGTGGCAGGACCCAATATCGCTCTGAACACCGCTTACGGCGAGGTGCTGCGCCAATATGCCGATCGCCTGGAAGGCGCAGAGGACTTCTGGGAAGAACTCACCCATCTGCTGGCTGAAGAAATTCGCGATCACAAACGCGTCATCTTCAATGGCAACGGCTATGCCAAGGCCTGGGAAGCCGAAGCGCGCAGAAGAGGCCTGCCTATGATTGATTCGGCCGTGGAGGCGTTTCGGGAATATGTGTCGGAAAAAAATCTCAACCTTTTGGTGTTAAACGGCATCTATAGCAAAGAAGAGGTTTATTCCCGTATGGAAATTCACCTCATCGATTACAGCCGTCATGTGAACATTGAGGCCCTCACCATGGTGGAAATGAGCCACAAAAATATTATTCCGGCGGTGATTCGCTATGAAAATGTGGTTCTGGAAGCACTGCAGCGTAAAAAGAATTTGGGCATGCAAGTGGAAGATGAAGCCGAATATCAGTTGATTGAAGAACTGTCGGCTTATTTGTCTACTTTCCGCCGAGCCGTTCGTCAGCTGGAACACGCCATTGGTTCCGCCCAGGCGTATCGTGACCACTATAAACGCGCCAAGAGCTATCATGAAGAAGTCATTGAATGCATGGGTGTGGTGCGCGAATTGGCCGACCGCCTGGAAGTGGTCACAGACGAATTCATCTGGGAAATGCCCAGCTATACGGCCCTTCTTTTAGAAAGCTGAGGCCGGCGTGGGTACGTCTAAGGGGCTTCGGGTGCGGTCTTTGGGGCAAGTGACGGGTTTTCTCATCCTGATGAGCGCCGCTTCGCGCGTGTTGGGTTATGTGCGCGAGATTGTGCTCACCACCTATTTTGGTCAGGGTGATTTTACCGATGCCTTTAAAGCGGCCTTTATGATCCCCGATTTTATTTATCTCATTCTCATTGGCGGAGCGTTCAGCACCGCCTTTATTCCGGTGTTGAGCGGCTATCTCAGCAACAATCAAGAGGACGATGCCTGGAAGGTGTCGTCCACCATCTTAAATTTGGTGCTCATTTCAGTGACGGTGGGCATCGCCTTGTGTTTTGTGTTTACACCTGAATTGGTGCGGGAATTTATCGGACGCGGTTATCCTTCCGATAAACAGGCACTTACCGCCTATCTTACACGCATTATGTTGGCGCAGAGCTTTTTTATGTGCCTGTCGGGCCTGGCTCAGGGCATTTGCCACGCCTTTCAGCAATTTGTAGCACCGGCGGTGGGGCCGGTGCTGTATAACATCGTTATCATTGCGGTGGGGCTTTACCTTATGCCCAGCATCGGTATTACAGGATTTGCCTACGGCGTGGTGGGCGGGAGTATGATAAACTTTTTAGTTCAACTGCCCACTTTGATTCGCGCCGGTGTGCGTTATAAGCCGGTGATTCTTTTGCGCCATCCGGGGGTTCAGGAATTTTTCCACCTGGCCATTCCTGTGGTGCTGGGATTGTCGGTGATTTATCTCAACACCTTTGTGACCCAATTTTTAAGTTCTTTCTTGCCATCGGGTACGGTGACGTTGTTAAACAATGCCAACCGACTCATGCAGTTGCCGGTAGGTATCTTTGCCATTGCTATTGCCACGGCGTTTTTTCCGTCAATGGCACGGCTGGTGTCGCTGAATCAAATGGATGAGTTTAAGGCGCAGTTGGCCATGGGTACCCGTCTGATCTTTTTTATCCTCATTCCGGCTTCAGCGGGCTTGATGGTGGTGGGAGAACCACTCATTCGTGCCCTGTATCTCCAGGGGCTCTTTACTGAAGAAAATGTGCTGCTTACAGCCCGGGCCCTCTTCTTTTACAGCATCGGCATTGTGGGGTATAGTCAGCAGCAAATGCTGAACCGCGGTTTTTATGCCATCCGAGATACGCGCACCGCTGTGCGTGTGAATGTCATCATCATTTTGGTCAATATTGCACTGTCTTTTGCACTGGTGAAACCGATGAGTTTTGCGGGATTGGCGTTGGCCTATTCGGTGGCGGGGCTTTTATCGATGGTACTGCTCTGGGTGCTTTTGCGAAAAAAAATTGGACCTATGGGCGGACGCGCCATTTTATGTTCCACAGCCAAAATTGTGCTGGCCAGTGTGGTCATGTGCGTGGCAGTGTGGCTTTATCTTAAGGGACTTAGACCATATTTGAATCTGGATATGAAGTTTGTGCAGATATTTGAATTGTTAAGCGCCATCGCTGTGGGCATTGCTGCTTATGTGGGGGCGGCGCTGATATTAAATCTTGACGAAATGACTCAAAGCATTGCCCTCGTCCGCCAAAAACTTCGCCGTTAGAGGACGAGAGAAAGGAGTGCCATGCAACAACACATCCGTAATTTTTGCATCATTGCGCACATCGATCACGGCAAATCCACCATTGCCGATCGTCTTTTGGAAATGACCGGTGCGGTGAGTGCGCGGGATATGCAATCACAGCTTTTAGATAATATGGATCTTGAAAGGGAGCGGGGCATCACCATCAAGCTCCAAACGGTGCGTATTCCCTATACCGCTGAAGATGGGCAAACCTACACGTTGAATCTGATTGATACCCCGGGACACGTGGACTTTACTTATGAAGTCTCGCGGTCACTGGCTGCTTGTGAAGGCGCCATCTTGGTGGTGGATGCTGCACAAGGCATTGAGGCGCAGACCATGGCCAATGTTTATTTGGCTTTGGAACATGATCTGGAAATCATACCGGTGATCAACAAAATTGATTTACCGAGCGCCGATCCGGAACGGGTACGAGCCGAAATTGAAGAGGTTATCGGCTTGGATGCTTCGGAAGCGGTGCTTTGTTCCGCCAAAACCGGTGAAGGCATTAAAGGTATTTTAGAAGCCATCGTGCAAAAAATTCCCCCGCCGACCGGAGATCGGCAAGCACCGCTTCGCGCGCTGATCTTTGATTCTTATTACGACGCTTACCGCGGAGCCATTGCTTATGTTTGTGTGAAGGAAGGCACGCTGCACGACCGTGCGCGCATTCATATGATGGCCGGCGGGAAAAGTTTCGATGTGACCGAATTGGGGGTGCATCTTCCGGCAGAAAAAAAGGTGGCCAGCCTTGCGGCAGGTGAAGTGGGCTATGTGGCCGCCAGTATGAAGCAGGTATCGGATACGCGTGTGGGAGACACCATCACCTCTTTGGATGCGCCTGCGGCCGAACCCCTTCCGGGCTACCAAAAGGCCATGCCCATGGTTTACTGCGGGCTCTACCCGATTGAAAACGACCAATATTCGGAACTGAAAGAGGCGCTGGCCAAGCTTTCGTTAAATGATGCTTCCTTAGAATATGAGCCGGACACCTCACAAGCGTTGGGGTTTGGCTTTCGCTGTGGCTTTCTGGGTTTGCTGCATATGGAAATCATCCAGGAGCGGTTGGAGCGTGAGTATCATTTAAGTCTCATCACCACAGCGCCATCGGTGGTTTATCATGTTTATCTTACCGACGGAGACATGGTGGCCATTGATAATCCGTCTCAGTTGCCGCCGCCACAAAAAGTGGATCACATTGAAGAACCTTATGCCGAAGTGAGCATTATGGTGCCCAAAGAATTTGTAGGCGCGGTTATGGAGATCGGACAAGATAAGCGTGGCCAGTTTAAAGACATGCAATATCTTACCGCCGATCGCGTCAATGTCATCTACGAATTGCCGCTGGGAGAAATTGTTTTTGACTTTTTTGATCTGCTGAAAACCCGTACCCGCGGTTATGCTTCCATGGAATATGAAGTCACCGGATATAAAAAAAGTGCTCTGGTAAAATTGGATATTTTGGTGAACGGCGAGCCGGTTGATGCCCTCTCCCTCATCATTCATAAAGATAAAGCGTATTATCGCGGCCGGGCGCTGGCCGCTCGCTTAAAAACCTTGCTTCCGCGGCAGATGTTTGAAGTGCCTATTCAGGCTGCCGTTGGCAGTAAGGTCATAGCGCGTGAAACAGTGAAAGCCTTGCGTAAAAATGTGTTGGATAAATGCTATGGCGGCGATATTTCCCGTAAAAGAAAGCTTTTGGAAAAACAAAAGGAAGGCAAAAAACGCATGAAACAAGTGGGAAATGTGGAAATTCCTCAAGAAGCCTTCATGGCGGTGCTGTCATTAAACGAAGAAGCCTAATCTTTTACAAAGACCCGTTCTCACTTTTGGGGAACGGGTCTCTTTATGCCCAATCTCAGGCCCAAGGCGCCTGTTGCGTCATGTTCGTTTGGAATGAAATAGAAATCTGTTTAATAACAGCTAAAAAAAATTCTTGTAATTTTTTCCTGGAAGTGTTGCATGTTGAAGAGAAAAACACTATACTGTAACAGTGCGGAAATAAAACGAATATTATGAAGGAGGTTAACATGGAAACTTCAAGTCTTGTTTGGACACAAAACTACACGCCCATTGCAGGCAGTGTGTGGTTGTCTGCTCTTGTCGCTCTTATTCCTATTATTTTCTTTTTAGTTACACTTGGCGTACTACGCTGGAAAGCGCATATCGCCGGCTTTTGTACAGCAACTCTTTCAGCGGTGCTGGCCATCGTTGCTTTTAAAATGCCGGTTGTTTCTGCCATTATGGCCGGTGTCAACGGGTTTTTGTATGGTCTCTTCCCCATCGCCTGGATCATCATTGCTGCCGTGTTCCTGTATAAATTGTCTGTGAACAGCGGTCAATTTGACATTATTCGTGATAGTATTTTATCCATCACCGCTGACCAACGCATTTTGGTAATTTTGGTCGGTTTCTGCTTTGGTTCCTTCTTAGAAGGGGCTGCCGGCTTTGGTGCTCCTGTGGCCATTGCTGCGGCCCTTTTGGCAGGGATTGGTCTTAAACCGCTTTATGCCGCCGGTCTCTGCCTGGTGGCAAACTCTGCACCGGTATGCTTCGGTGCATTGGGTGTGCCTGTCATTACTGCCGGTTCGGTTACAGGCATCGATGCCTCTCTTATCGGTCAGCAGGCAGCCAACCAGCTGGTGGTGCTCTCTTTGGTGGTGCCCCTCTTCATCGTGTTCTTAATGGATGGTGTGCGCGGTATGAAAGAAACCTGGCCGGCAGCTATTGTGGCCGGTGTATCCTTTGCCGCTGCTCAGCTGGTGTCGGCCCACTTGCTGGGGCCCCAGTTGCCTTCCATCGTTTCGGCTGTGGTTTCGCTTCTCTGCTTGGTGATCCTGCTTAAAGTATGGCAGCCCAAACACGTTTTCACCATTGAAGAAGCTGCCCGTGATGCCGGTGAAGAAGTGGACGCTTCCGCATTGGCCAACTTGGAACATCATAGCCTTGGTAAAATCGTGCGCGCTTGGAGCCCCTTTATTCTTCTCATCGTCTTTGTTGCGATTTGGACCAACAAAGCCTTTAAAGCACTTTTTGCGCTCCCGACTCCCGAAGCTGCCGGCGGCCCGCTTTCTGCCACTGTGCTGACATTTAAAGTGCCTTTCCTGCATCAACTGGTGCAACAGAGCGAACCCATTGGGAATTCGGTGTTAAGCGCCGTCTTTAAATTCGATATTCTAAGCGGTACCGGTACGGCCATCTTCCTGGCTGCCATCGCCACCGTTTTTGTATATCGTATGAGCGGCAAACAAGCTGTAGACACGTTAAAAGAAACCCTCAATGAAATGAAATGGGCCATTGTCAACATTGGTTGTGTGTTGGCCTTTGCCTATATTATGAACTTCTCCGGCATGGCTTCCACCATGGCTTTGGCCTTGGCTTCCACCGGCACCCTGTTCCCCTTCATTTCTCCGCTTATCGGCTGGGTGGGCGTGTTCCTCACCGGTTCTGATACTTCAGCCAACGCCCTCTTCTGCGGGCTGCAGGCCACCACGGCTCATCAAGTGGGTGTTTCCGATGTGCTCCTGGTGTCTGCCAACTCCTGCGGCGGTGTGACGGGTAAAATGATTTCGCCTCAGTCCATCGCTATTGCCTGTGCAGCTGTTGGTATTGTGGGTAAAGAAAGCGAACTTTTGCGTTACACCGTAAAATTCAGCTTCCTTTTTGCCCTGCTTATGTGCATCATCACCGGTCTGATGGCCTACGTGCTGCCCTGGGCCGTTGTGGGTTAATTTTCCGCATAATACAGTCACCCTCGACTTTCCGCCGTCGAGGGTGATTTTTTATGCCTTGCGATTTTTGGCCACTTAGGGTTCTGGGGGCGCAGACCTCATTATGCTTAAAAATAATGCCAACCCGAGATGGCACCACGACGGTCGCTTTACATGCTTTACCGAGGAATTTCTTTACATGCCGGCGCAAGACATGTACCATAAAGATATTCCAGGAGAATAGAGGAGGTATTTCTAATGGATGCTACAGCTAAAAAATTTTTGGATCTCTTTCGGAAAGTGAAGACGGTGACGGCTGCAACGGTAGATGCAGAGGGGCATCCTCATGCTCGAATTGTCGATATTATGTTGGTAGAAGACGATGGCATGTACATCATTACGGCTAAGGGGAAGCCTTATTATAAGCAGTTGGTGGAAAGTGGAGAAATTGCGCTGGCCGCATCGTGCCCGGATTATCAGTCTTTAAAATTTAATGGCAAGGTTCGTATTGCCGGCCGGAACTGGTTGGATAAAATATTTGAACACAATCCCGGTCTGAAAGCGGTTTATCCCGGTGAAAGCCGTCATATTCTGGAAGTGTTTCATATTTACGAAGGCCATGGTGAATGGTTCGATCTTTTGCAAGAACCCATTGCCAGGGTGCCATTTTCGTATGGAGACGTTCAGGTAGAGGAAAGCGGCTTTGTTATTGGTGACAATTGCATTTCTTGCGGAACGTGTGCCGATGCTTGTCCGCAACATTGCATCAATGCGGGAAACCCATATGTGATTCTTTCGGAACACTGCTTGCAGTGCGGATATTGCGCCTCCGTCTGCCCGGCCGACGCCATCCGCCGTTTGCACGCCTGAGCCTTTGCTGCGGAACGGCAGATTCTTTTGGGGTAGGGATCATTTTTTGTTTGCAGTCAAATGGCTTTGCCTGAAAAGATGGTCAACAACGGTCGCCAATAACCTCAGTGAAATTTTGCAAAATGCAAAAAAACAGTTGACAACCAATCAATGGGGTGGTATTATAAACAAGCTGTCGCAAGACAGCTCTTTGAAAATTGAACAGCCAAAGAAAGCGTACGAATTAAGTGAACATGAGCTAGAGCTCTTACGTAAAT
>JAEZVS010000162.1 GCA_023443145.1 Bacillota bacterium
CTTCTGTAGGGTGCCGTTCTTGGGGGAAGAAGTGACGAAGTATTGGCGGCTTCGGCTCATCTTTTTACACTGCTGGGAGCACGACGCTATTTGCAATACCACTGTCAGTATAAAGGAATTGGGACCACTCAAAAATGTTGGTACTCGTAAAAAGAAGAGTCTGTTGAAAAAATTAACACATAACTGCTAGAATATATTGTCGAAATATGGAAATAGTAATGCGAATGATCAATTCTAATCAGTCGACACCACGGATTCAGCAGAGGCTGGCTGTTTATTATGAAGTATAGATTGTGCCGTGTACATTGTTGATTGGTCAAGTCATAAGATTTTGCAGATAACATTTCCGATTATAAATTTAATGTGATGTAAAATTGGTAAAATTAAAGGAGGTCGTTTGATATGGATTCAAAAGTTAGTTGGCACCGTGTGATGGTTTTTGCAGGTGCTTATATTGCAACCATTATTGGTTCAGGTTTTGCAACTGGACAGGAAATCATGCAGTTTTTTACATTTTATGGTATAACAGGCATTTTTGGTTTATTTATTTCGCTGTTTGTTTTTTCCTTTGTGGGTGCCGAATGTCTTTCACGTGGACGGAACGTTCAATTTGAAGAGTCTATCAAGATGTTTACATTTTACTGTGGCAAATACCTTGGCACTTTTTTTGAATATTTTATTCCGTTATTCTTATTCGGTGTTTATGTCATCATGATTTCCGGCGCTGGTGCAACCCTAGAAGAATATTATGGACTGAATCCTTATGTGGGACGTATACTTATGTCGATATTGGCCCTTTTGTCTGTCCTTATGGGTATGAAGGGCATGTTGAATATTGTAGGAAACATCGGTCCGGTTATCATTGTTTTTGCAGTGGCAGTTGGTTTGATCAGCTTTATTAACAATTTTGGCCAATTGTCTGCCTCACTTGAAGCATTTAAAACTTTGGAAGGCACTTTAAATAAACCGGTACCCAATGGCTTAATTGCTGGGCTGATTTATCCATGCTACAATATTGTAGTCGTTGTAGGGCTATTGTCAGGGATGGGTCGGTTGGCACACAATAAAAAAGAATGCATTTATGGCGGTATTTTAGGCGGTGTGGGTCTCTTCTTAGCAGCCTTTATGATGCATTTGGCAATGCTTGCGCAGGTAACCAATGTGACGAGCCTTTCCATTCCTTCACTAGAGTTGGCGACCCAGATTTCACCGATACTGGGGAAGGTATTTTCTGTTATTTTAATGCTTGGTATTTATACGACTGCAGCGCCTCTTTTGTGGCAGTCCACCAATAGGTTTGTTCCAGATAATCATCCAAAGTTTAAAATAGTAACAATTATTATTTGTATTGTAGGATTTATTTGTGGTTTATTTCCATTCGGTGTTTTGGTTGGGACCATTTACCCTTTTACTGGGTATATTGGCATCGTTATTTTGGCGCTCGTTATTGTCAAGAGCTTAAAACTTAAAAAAGAAGGTCGTGATGGCAGCGACGAAATGCGTGAATTTCAAGTGCCAAAAGAACAATAACGCATATATTGAAGCGTCAACACTGTTGACGCTTCAATTTTATATTAGGAGATGATTGCATGTTTGGCATCAAAAAAGAGTTGTTGACACATAAAAAAGCAGACTATGCCGATTATCTAAGTCAGGAGCAGATGATTATAGATTGTTCTTTGGGAACAAATCCGTATACTACACTTTTGCCAACACCATTAATTCCAACAGAAGAGATTTCTGTCATCCAGTATCCTGAAAACGAAAAAACAGTAAAAGATGCAATTATTGACTACTTCTCTGAGCATATCGAACTTAATTATGAAAATATTCTTTGCACCTGTGGTTCTATGGGCGGTTTAATGACCATTAATCGCGCATTTTTGGCACCCGGTAAAACGGTTTTGGGTGTGGCGCCTCAGTTCACAGCGAATATAGATGATATTTTATTGCACGGGGCTTCGTATAAAACGGTGGATCTTCAAAAAAGTGAAGACTTCCGTTTTTCTTCTGAAGTGTTTCTGGATGCCCTGGAAAAAGTCAAAAACGGTTTTATATACGTTGATAATCCAAATAATCCAACTGGCCAAATTATTCCTTTGCAAGATATTCGCCTCATCGTTCAATGTGCGAGAGATAATGACACAATGGTATTAATTGATGAAGCGTATGGGGATTACATGTCCCATGCCGAATCTGCAGTATGTTTGTTAAATGAGTTCGATAACCTTTTGGTAACTCGGACGTTTTCCAAAGGATTGGGTGGAGCGGGAATCAGATTGGGATATATTTTATCAGCGCCATGGTGCATTAAGGCCTTGAAAAAAATCCACACGCCATTCTCTGTTAATGTCTATGCACTTGCTGTTGCGGCAGATATTATGAAAAATACGAATATGTCTCTGATAAGAGAACAGGTACGTCTAGATAAAGAAAGCGTATTCGGAGCAATTAAAAACCTAAATCGTGCATATACATCTGAAGAAGTTCCCATCGGGTTATATTATATTGATGATGAAACGGTAGACTTGGAAAAAATATTTGCTTCGGTCGGAATGAGAGTGGTCGGCTGTGCCACCTATAGAGGATTAAATAAAAATTATGTGCGCATCAATTTAAACGAAAATATCACTGAAATGATGACTCTTCTACTAAAAGTGGATTCGTTTTTTGATTAATGCAAATGAATGTATCTGATGAGATTCGGTTCAGTCTATTCGGGTAGAAACTGTACCTTTTCCAAACGCTTTCTCAATGTCTCTCTGATAAGTGTGGTGATGTTTCGATTGGAGAAGGCTTATGAAACCTTACCGGACAAGAAGAATCTGATTTTCTGTTTAGACCCGGTTGCAATATCAGCACAAGAAGCATAAGCAGATGCAAAAGTGCAAGGGTAGCCTGTAAAGTATGAGGCTCAGATATTATTGTTTGATATTACGTTAATGGGTGTGAACGGTAAAAGAAAAAGTGAATGTAAAGCAAAAGCACACTTCTATAATTGCACACCCCCTAAATCTTATTAAGATTTAGGGGGCTTTTACATGCTGAATATCGTTTTAAAAATTGTAAAATTATGAACTGTTTAAAAAGCATGATCCTTCATTTAAAATTTGATATTTGATACTTGATTATTTAGGTGTGAAGGTGGCATGATTGTCTTTATCATAATGAATTGATTTGGATTATAGTTAAAGCAGGGAGAAGAGATATGATTGATGAAGCTAAATGCCAACTTAATGGCATTTTATCTACAGGAGAGAGGATCTTATCACTGACAGAATCTTCATCTAAAAATTCAATTTATGTCTTATTTAGAAAGCATAAATTTGAGTATATGCCGATCAGGATCAGCAATCATCCTAAAAATTCATTTTTTTCTAACAAAACGTTTTATAAACATAGCATAGATGATAATTTATTAAGTCATATTAGATATCATCTTGATCACAGCGACTGGTATACTTTCAAATACGAAGACTACTTTGCTTTAAAGATGTTAAGAAAGTTGACCCATACAAACTTGAAAATTTATATTGATAATACTATGGGGATTTTTGATGAGTCAAAGATGGGATTGCTATTTTATCAAATAAGATATTTTGGAAGAAACCATAAAGAGATGAATACAGTTTCAGAAAGTTTTCAAAAATATCTTAGACGATTATTTTCAGCTGGATTAATTAACGGTAAGCGGTTAGAAAATAATGATTTGTCAGCCTATATAACACAACTAGGAAAGGACATGATTGATGAGTATACAATATCCTTTGAGGAAAAATATATAAGCGACAAAGAAGGCGTTGATTTGAAATATGTGGAAATACCAATGGATAATGGAGAGAAATAACCTCTTATATCGCATGACGGTTAAACACACTTTTTCATACAGCTCAAATATATAGTAGGAATCCTAAAATGCGAAAGTGGCTTGGAAAATAATAATTTTAAATCAAATCCCACTGCGGATAATCAGTTATCATATCAGAGTATAAAAGTTAGAAAGCAGTATAGAGAGAAATACAGAAATTTGAGTAAAATAAAAAAAGGCTTGACGGGAGAGAAAAAGGATGGTAATATAAACAAGCTGTCTCGTCGAGGCAGCGGTTCTTTGAAAACAACACAGCAACAACTTACGAAAGCGAAATAAAAGCGAACGTAAGC
>JAEZVS010000024.1 GCA_023443145.1 Bacillota bacterium
ATTATACGCAGACAGCTTTTGAAGTGATGATGAGGGGGAAAAACGGTCAACAAAGTGCCATCTGTGGTGGCGGCCGCTACAATCGTTTGGTGGCGGAATGCGGTGGAGAAGACATGCCTGGTATGGGTTTTGCTGCAGGGATGGAGCGCGTCTTATTGGTCCTTAAAGAAAATGGCGTTTCATTGGGTCAAGACGATCATCCTTCGGTATATTTTGCCCCGCTGGATGAGCCGTCTAAAGAACTTGCCTTTGAATGGGTGCAGGCCCTGCGTCAAATGGGCATTTCTGCTGAATTGGATATGATGAACAAAAGCCTGAAAGCTCAGCTAAAAACTGCCGATCGCCTTCGTGTAGGTTATGCGGTGCTTTTGGGTGAAGAAGAACGCGAAAAAGAACAGGCCACCGTACGTGCTCTTGCCACCAGCGAGCAAGAAACGGTGCCCTTTGATACACTGTTGGATTACTTAAGAGAGAGGGTCATGCATGCTTTCGTTAAAGAGAACTCATAATTGCAACCATTTGACCACTGCCGATATTGACACTGAAGTGGTGCTGACCGGCTGGGTACAGAAACGCCGCGATCATGGCGGTGTGATTTTCATTGATTTTAGGGATCGTACCGGTATTGTGCAGGTGGCGGTTAATCCTGAATATTGTTCAGACGAGGTCTTTGCTAAGGCCGAGCATATTCGCAGTGAATATGTCTTGGGTGTGCGCGGCGTGGTTAAAAAACGTCCCGACGGCATGGCCAATCCGAATCTGCCAACCGGGGAAATTGACGTGGTGGCTTCGGATATTGTCATCTATAATGATTCAAAAACACCACCTTTCTATTTGACCGATGAGGTGGACGTGGATGAAAATAAGCGTTTGACCTATCGTTACTTAGATTTGCGCCGTCCTGAAATGCGCAACAATATGGCTATGCGCCATCGTGTGATGAAATCGTTGCGCGATTTTATGGATGCCCAAGGGTTCTGGGAGATTGAAACCCCTATTTTGATGAAGAGCACTCCGGAAGGCGCCCGCGATTTTCTGGTCCCCAGCCGTGTGAATGAGGGTAAGTTTTATGCCTTGCCTCAGTCTCCCCAGCAATACAAACAACTGTTAATGGTTGCCGGTGTTGAGCGCTATTTTCAAATTGCTCGCTGTTTCCGAGATGAAGATCTGCGCGCCGATCGTCAGCCCGAATTTACTCAGCTGGATTTGGAAATGTCCTTTGTGGATGAAGACGATGTGATGGCCGTGACGGAGCATCTGATGGCTCATGTGTTTAAAGAAACCCTCGGTCATGATATATCCTTACCGTTGCCGCGTCTGACTTGGCAGGAAGCCATGGATCGCTTCGGGTCCGATAAGCCCGATATGCGTTTTGGTTTAGAACTCATTGACTTGTCGGATTTGGCAGCAGATTCGGGCTTTAAAGTGTTTGAACAGGCTGTAGCAAAGGGCGGTGTGGTTAAGGCCATCAATGCCAAAGGCTTCTCTGATTTGAGTCGACGCGAAATCGATGCCTTAGGAGAATTTGTGTCCATTTACGGCGCCAAAGGTCTGGCTTATTTTGTTATTCAGGAAGAAGGGGTTAAAAGTCCCATTACGAAGTTCCTTTCCGACGATGTGGTAAAGCAGATTCTTACACGGACCAAGGCGGAAGTGGGCGATGTGATCTTTTTTGGCGCCGATACCTTTCAGATTGTTTCCGACAGTCTGGGACATCTGCGTTTGGAATTGGCCCGAAAACGCAACCTTATTGACGAAAGTGAATTTAATTTCCTCTGGGTGACCGAATTTCCTCTCTTTGAATGGGATGCAGACGCACAACGTTTTACAGCAGTGCATCATCCGTTTACAGCACCTATTGAAGCGGATTTGGATACTTATGCGAATGAACCTGCGCGTATGCGCTCCAGAGCCTATGATATTGTTTTAAACGGTGTGGAGCTGGGCGGCGGCAGTGTGCGTATTCACGATCGAGGGCTGCAGGAAAAAATGTTTGATATGTTGGGTTTAGATAAAGAGACTTATGAGTCCCAATTTGATACATTGCTGGAAGCTTTTGAATATGGCGCTCCCCCTCACGGCGGTTTAGCCATCGGCTTGGATCGTCTTCTCATGCTCATGAATCACCGCAACAGCATTCGCGATGTCATCGCCTTTCCTAAAACCCAAAGTGCTGTTGATCTTATGGTGGATGCACCTTCTCAGGTTGCAGCCGATCAGTTGCGAGATTTGCACATTCGATTGAATATTAAAGAGAAAAAGTCAGAAAAATAAGCACACATCTTGAATATGAAACCCTACTGTGCTATCATATTTTTAAACATCCTGCTACGTTTGTATGTATGCGCTCGTTTTGTTCCAACACATTTTTATCGGGAGCCTCACTCGATGATTGAATTTGCGGCTTTCTGCTACGAGGCAGATCATCGGAGGGCACCAACCTGCCAGGGCAGGTTCAAAACACCGCATATATACGGCGATGTGGGACATTTGATAACATAAAAGCGATTGGGCGATCCAATCGCTTTTTTTTAAGGAATGATATAGATGAAAAAAGACAATGAATTGCTGACGTTGTTTTTTATATTCTTGCGCATCGGGGCCTTTACCTTTGGTGGCGGCTATGCGATGCTGCCCATCGTTTATAATGAACTGTGTGAAAAGCGAGATATTGCATCTACAGAGGAAATGAATAAGATAGTCGTGATCAGTCAGTCTTTGCCGGGAGTCTTGGCGGTGAACTGTGCCACACAAGTAGGCTATCGACGGCACGGCCTTTGGGGTGCGTTTGTTTGTGCACTGGGGATTACGTTGCCCTCGCTTATTATTATCATGCTCTTGGCGAACGTGATTATGAAATATCGCAACAACCTTTATGTGATGTCCATGTTTTTTATGATTCGTGCCGCGGTGGTGGGGCTTATTGTCGGTGCGGCTTTCAAGATGGCGAAAACCGGCCGATATACGGTTTTTCAATTTATTATGATGGGCCTTTCCGTGTTGTTTATGTGGCTCTCACTTTTTAATCCGATTTTTCTTATTATTTGCGGTGGGCTGGTGGGTCTGCTGGTGACTGAAAGGAGACAGCGCGCCCAATGATTTTTCTGGAATTGTTTTATGTGTTTTTTACCATCGGTCTTTTTTGTTTTGGCGGAGGTTATGCCATCTTGCCATTTATCCAAGATTCTGTGGTGGGCCGCGGCTGGATTACTATGCACGAATTTGGCGATATTATCGCTGTAGCTGAAAGCACCCCGGGGCCTGTATCGATTAACACAGCTACTTTTGTGGGATATAAATTGGCCGGTGTTCCGGGCGCTGTATGTGCGACCGGCAGTTTATGTTTGCCGGCTTTTTTGCTCTTGCTTACGGTGGTGAAATTGCTGCACACAGAACGTGGTGAAAAAATCAAGGATCGCCTTTTAGTGGGTATTCACCCGGTGGTGGTGGGCATGATCTTTTTTGCCGGTTGGACGATTGGTCAAACGGTTTTTTTTCATTCTCCAGAAGGAGCAGCGGTCACATTTAATCTGCTGGCTTTGGCTGTGGCATTGATTTCTTTGGTACTCAGTGTGCGCTTTAAGGTGAATCCTATCTTAATTATTTTTATATCTGCTGTGGCAGGTTTGGGGCTGCACGCATTGTAACGCGAAATTGTCCGCCTATAGCGGATTATTGACAATCAGCACATCCTACGTTATCATGAGTGTGCTTTATACGTTGAAAAAGTAAGGGGGGGCCAATGATGTATCAATCCAAATTAAAAAGTGCCTCACTGGAGCGTTTTTTTCACGCACTTGACCAGCTGCATACTGTGGAAGAGTATTATCGTTTTTTTGACGATGTTTGTACGGTTTCCGAACTGCAGGCCATAGCCCAACGCTTGGAAGTGGCAGAAATGCTTGCGCATGATGAAACCTATATGCACATCGCCGAGAAAACCGGTGCGAGTACAGCCACCATCAGCCGCGTGAAGAAATGTCTCAACTATGGTGCCGACGGCTATAGAATTGTTTTAGATCGAATGAATGATAAAAAAGGAGAATCATCATCGGAAACCGATGCGTAGCCATATTTAGGGAGGAATCATGTTTATAAGCACGAGAGATAATTCTGAAAAAATTCATGCATCTGAGGCCATCGCTCGAGGCATGGTGCCCGGCGGCGGCTTGTATCTGCCGGAGGCTTTTCCTTATTTTAATCTGGATGTGTTGCGCTTGCATCTGGACGATTCCTATCAGGCTTTGGCCACTTGGCTATTGTCGGCATTGTTGGACGATTTTACAGAAAATGAAGTTGCCGCCTGTGTTGATGCGGCTTACAATGAGCAATCATTCGCCAGTAAAGACATTGCCCCTTTGGTCAAGTTAACCAAGCATCAATATATATTAGAACTGTGGCATGGCCCTACAGCAGCATTTAAAGACATGGCTCTTCAAATTATGCCGCATTTGCTGGTATCTGCTTTGCGCAAAAGCGGTGTACAGAAAAAAGTGGTGATTTTGGTGGCCACCTCCGGTGATACCGGCAAAGCAGCCCTGGAAGGTTTTAAAAATGTGGAAGGGACGGAAATCATTGTTTTCTATCCCCATAATGGCGTCAGTCACATGCAGGAAATGCAAATGCTCACCACTGAAGGAGACAATACACATGTGGTGGCGGTGCAGGGTAATTTTGATGATTGTCAAACGGCTGTGAAAGATATGTTTGCCAATGAAGCTCTGGCACAAGACCTTGACGCTCTAGGTTTCCAATTTTCTTCAGCCAACTCTATCAACTGGGGCCGGTTGGCACCACAAGTGGTTTATTACTTTTCTGCTTACTTTAAACTTGTACAGCGCGAACAAATTGAGCTGGGCGATGTTATTGATGTGGCAGTTCCTACTGGAAATTTCGGCAATATTTTTGCCGCCTGGATTGCCAAAGAAATGGGTCTACCCATCAAGCGTTTTATTTGTGCTTCCAACATCAATCATGTGTTAACCGACTTTTTCCAAACCGGGCGGTATGACACCAATCGAGATTTTTATCGCACCAGCAGTCCATCCATTGATATTTTGGTCTCCAGTAATTTGGAACGCTATCTATATTTAAAAACCGGGAAAGACGGCGCTCAAGTCGCCCAATGGATGAAGAGCTTACGTGAAAACGGCCGCTTTGAAGTGTCTGCAGAGGTGCTGGCTGCCATACAGGAAGAAATGGTGGTGGCGTATTGTGACGAAGACATCACGGCCCAGGTGATTCGAGATACTTTTAACGATACCCATTATTTGTTGGACACCCATACAGCTGTGGCAGTGTACGCTGCTAATGCCGTCGGCGAAGAGCGCAACACAGTTATTGATGCCACCGCGCATCCCTTTAAATTCGTTGAAGCGGTTTCTGCGGCTTTAGGTGAAGACGTGCATGAGGAAGATGATCCGGTGGCCTTGATGGAAAATTTGGCCAAAGTAGCGAATACCGGTCCTCACCGTGCGCTCAGCTCTTTGGGACAAATCGGCGAGCGGCCTCATCCCGTCATTGAAAAAGATCAAATTGCGGACACCATTCTTTCCATTCTAAAAGAAAAGACTTAAGCGTATGGCCTTCGATGAACCATAGATCCGTGCAGTGCATTTTCTGTATGGGTCTATTTTCATTTGGGATATTTCTGAGCAGGTTGGGGAAAATCATACTTTGCGATGTTTAATTTTCTGAATGAATCGTATAAGCATCAAAAAATCCCTGTTTAAAATGGCATGCATCATGCCATTTTAAACAGGGATTTTTTCATTTAAAAATAAGTTATTTTGCACGGCTCACCTTGCCGGAGCGTAGGCAGCGGGTGCACACATTCACTCTGCAGGGGGTGCCATCTACCACCGCACGCACTTTCTGGATGTTGGGGTGCCAGGTTTTTTTATTGCGGATGTGCGAGTGGCTGACCTGCATCCCGGTGGATGGGCCTTTGCCGCAAATGTCACATTTCTTAGCCATTCGAGAACCTCCTTTAAGTTTACGATTCATACTGACTTATTTTATCAGAATTGATATGGAAATGCAATTGGTTTTTTTACTAAGTTATGTTAAAATGTATATTACTTGCGGAAAATGTATTGCTTTTGTAAGGCGCCGATGCCGAACTGGTGCAAGGGCTGAATCGATATGGCCAAAATATTAGGGAAAGCCGCTTAAACAATTTTTAACAGCGCCTTTTTAAATGCATATTTTATGGCGTTTTGTTTTTGCCCAGTGAATATAGAATAGGTGTTGGTCGACAGCAGTTTCAAATTTTTTATGGGATTAAAAGATACGTATTTTACAAAAAGCCTGAAACGGCGTTCTCAACAATTATTTTTAACGTGTTGACAAGAGCAGAATTCTTTGTTATGATCTCTAAAGAACACAGATAAACCGTTGATTGAGAAGAGTCTCCAGTCAGGTGGTTCAGCGAGCTGCATTTTGGTGAGAAGGCAGTACCAGACCAATTGGAAGACGTGGGCTCATGAGGGCGACCCGAAATTTTAGTAGGCGTTGACGCAGCTTCCAGCGTTACAGGGAAGGGCACATGTTGGTGTGTTTGAGGTGGATCAATTTTTGGTCAATTTGGGTGGTACCGCAGATTTCGTCTGTCCCATTGTGGGAGGGCGTTTTTTTTATTGTCAAATTTGAGAGGAGAATAACAATGAACAAGTTTAAGAAAGTGGCAGCAGCAGTGACGTTGGCAGCGGTCATGTTGGCCGGTTGTGGTGGCGCAGGTGTTAAAAATTCCGACGATAACAGTTCGGCGCCGGAAGCGTCGTATGACCAAAAAGTGGTGACCATTTCACAGTTTGCGGAGCATGCATCGTTGGATGATTGTAAGAGAGGCTTTCTGGAAGGCTTAAAAAACGGCGGCTATGAAGAAGGTAAGAACTTAAAAATTAAAGAACAAAATGCCAATGCCGACCCGGGCATTGCCAATCAGATTGCCAATCAGTTTGTTTCCGATAAGCCGGATTTGGCTTGCGGTATTGCCACCATCAGTGCTCAGTCCTTATACAATGCGTTTCAAAAAACTGAAATTCCGGTTATTTTCACCGCGGTTTCCGATCCGTTGGCGGCAGGCTTGGCTAAAGAAGATGGCAGTCCTGTGGGCAAGGTCACCGGTACCAGCGATAAATTGCCATTGGAACAACAGGTGAAAATGATTCGAGATCTCATGCCGGAGGCTAAAACCATTGGCGTGCTGTATTCCACCAGTGAAGTGAACTCGGAAAGTCATGTAAAAGAATTGGAAAAAATTTGTCCGAAGTATGGCTTCAAATTGGAAGCTGTGGGCATCGCCACGGTGCAGGATATTCCGGCTGCCACCGATAACATTCTCAATAAGGTGGATTGTCTCAATAACATCACTGACAACACGGTGGTGAATGCGTTGGATGTGGTGATCGATAAAGCGAATGCGAAAGGTATTCCGGTTTTCGGTTCGGAAATTGAACAGCTTAGAAAAGGCTGTGTGGCATCTATGTCTATAGATTACGTGGGCTTGGGACGTATCACCGGTGAGATGGCGGCCAAGGTTCTTGATGGCGAAGATATTTCCAAAATGCCTTTTAAAACCATTACAGAAAACACCATGGTTTATAACCCTCAGGCTTGTGAGAAATTTGGCATTAAAATTCCTGAAGGTTTAAAAGCGGAAGCGGTTTAATCAAGGAAGGATATCATGATAGATATCATTATCGGTATATTAGAGCAGGGTTTCATATACGGTATTATGGCCTTAGGCGTTTACATCACCTACCGTGTATTGGATTTTCCTGATCTTACAGTTGACGGCAGTTTTCCCTTAGGTGCAGCGGTGGTGGCGGCAATGATTGTGGCAGGCGCCAACCCGTGGTTCGCTTTGCTCATGGCTTTGCTTTCAGGAATTGTAGCCGGGCTGGTTACGGGCATTATTCACGTGTGTTTTCATGTGCGTGATCTTTTGGCAGGCATTATTACCATGACGGGACTCTACACCATCAATTTGCGCATTGCCGGGAGCGCCAATGTGCCGCTTTTTAACGACAGCACCATCTTTAATGCGGCTTCTATTGATAAATTGCCGCCGGTTCTTGCGCCTTATAGTACGGTCATTATTGCAGGACTTCTTATGCTGGCAAGCAAATTTCTTTTGGATGCCTATTTTAAAACCCAAAACGGGATGCTTTTGATCGCTGCCGGTGATAACGCTCGCGTGGTGACCGGTTTGGCAAGGCATGAAGGCCGAATGAAAATTTTGGGATTGATGATTTCCAATGGTCTGGTGGCGTTTTCAGGCGGCATTTTAGCTCAGCAACAGCGTTTTTTTGAAGTGAGTATGGGGACCGGAACCATTGTGGTGGGTTTGGCGGCCGTGATTATTGGGATGAACTTATTTCATGGCCGTTTTCTCCGCGGCACCACGACGGCCATCATCGGCTCTGTGTTGTATAAGGCCTGTGTGGCCGGTGCCATTGCACTGGGATTGGAAACCACAGACATGAAATTGATGACAGCGGTACTTTTCCTGGTGATTTTGGCCATACATCGGAAAGATAAAAAGGCAAATCACAGTATAAAGGTGGGTGATTCAGATAATTGACATCAAACATTTGTATAAAACCTTTCACCCCGGTACAGTGAATGAAGCCGTCCTATTTACCGATTTTAATCTTCATGTAAACGAGGGCTCATTCGTCTCCATTGTGGGTTCCAACGGCAGTGGGAAGACCACACTTTTAAATATCATTTGTGGCAGTCTCACCCAAAATGCAGGTGATGTGCTTATGAATGGGCGCAATATCAACAAATTACCTGAATACCAGCGCTCCAGACACATTGCACGCGTGTTTCAAGATCCGGCGTTGGGCACGTGCCCGTCAATGACCATTTTGGAAAATCTGTCGTTGGCCGATCGGAAGGGACGATCTTTTGGCTTGGGACGCGGAGTGGATAAATCCAAGATTGATCAATACCGCACCATGCTGGAAAGACTGGGCCTCTATTTAGAAGACAAGCTGGATACCTGTGTAGGCGCACTATCAGGCGGCCAAAGACAGGCGCTCGCGTTGTTAATGGCCACAATGACAGATCTGGATATCCTTATTTTGGATGAGCACACGGCTGCCCTGGATCCGAAGACGGCGGATGTCATTATGAGCCTTACAGACGAGTTGGTTCGAGAAAAACACATGACGACGTTGATGGTGACACATAATCTTCGTTATGCAGTGGATTATGGAGATCGCATGATTATGATGCATCAAGGTCAAATTGTGCTGGACCGGCAAGGGGTAGAGAAAGAAAAGACCCAAGTGGACGATCTCTTAGATCTTTTTAACGAAATCAGTATTGAGTGCGGCAATTGATTGCTTGCAGGCGGGTGGTTGCCATGTGCAGCCACCCTTTTTTGAAAGGAGAGAACGGGATGATTCAAGTGATTTGCGGAGACATCACCACTTTTCAAGGAGATGCCATTGTGAATGCGGCCAATGAAGGACTCCGCGGCGGCGGTGGCGTGGATGGCGCCATTCATCGGGCGGCGGGTCCGGAGCTTATAGCTGAATGCCGTCAAATTGGTCATTGTCCCACTGGCGAGGCCCGCATCACCAAGGGATATCGTTTGCCGGCACGTTTTGTGATTCACACAGTGGGACCGATCTGGCACGGCGGTGATGCCGATGAAGCCGATAAGCTTCGTTCATGCTATGTGTCGTCTCTTAAGCTGGCGGCAGATGCCGGGTGTCGTTCTCTGGCTTTTCCGTCGATTTCAACGGGCGTGTACGGTTATCCTGTGGCGCAAGCGGCTCAGATTGCCATGGATGCGTTGGTTTCAGCTCAAGATCGGTACCCGGAAATGGACGTGACCATGGTGTGTTTTTCGGAAGCAGATCGCGCGGTGTACGCTGCGGCATTGTGTGATCAATTCAAAAAAGAAGAAAAATAAAAAACCGATTTGCGCCCAACAGTCGACGGCTTATTGCCAACGGCGCAGGGGTGCAAATCGGTTTTCTTTTATTCTGAGTCTTTCATGGGACAGTTGATGACGCTGGAGGTGGTCAACCAGCTGGTTTGAGGCGAGGCGATCAGGCGTGCATCAATATAGGCCTGTTCCATGGTGAGTATGGTTTGCCCTTGATAGTTCCCGGATTGGGTGGCTTCTACAACGAGTACGTTGTCTACGGTGGCATAACTTGACAAATGTAAGGGCAGCATAAGGTTCACCGTATTGCGAGCCGGATAATAAGAAGGCACAGCGGTGCGATAATTCCATTTAATCTGCTTGCGCGCTAAAGTGGTGGCGTCATCCAAACGATTCTTCAGCCGATTGTAAAGGGTGATGTCTTCTGATAAATAATCTTCCAGCCGGGTGTAAAGCAACTCTTTTTGTGCGGGGTCTTTGGCATGCTTAATTTTTTGCAAAATGCGCCGAGCATCAGGACGGTCATAGCACTGAGCATCTAAAAATTCAATTGGAAACCGATCTATATTTTCTCGTACGATATGGTTGTAATCACAATGAAGTTTTTTGTTCATATCGAAGATCAGTTCCTCTTTGGCTTCGAAATAAGCAGCCGGTTCCGGCAAAGGATTAAAGAGGTGAACCAGCTGTTTGCCCATGCCGCGCTGGCCGGCAATGGCAAATTCTTTAAAAAGCCAGGGAGAACTGCCGGCATTGTTGGGAACAAAACAGGCATAGATGTCATCGTACCGATCGTTAACAAGACCGGTGTTAAAGGCAGCCAGTCGTCGATCTTCAGAAACGGAGATTTTAGATTCAATATAGACGCGGTAAAAGGTGTATTGAATGTATTTTTTTAAAATGTAATGGTTTTTAGGCGTGGTGCCGCAAAAATCCCATTCTTCATCTATGGCCAAATCAGCCAGTTCTTCTAAAAAATCGTCCCAGTTGCCTAAGAAAGCAAACTGTTCTAAAGTGCGCGCCGGATTGGCTACATTAATGTTTAAACCGTTTGACAGCAGCATGTTGGTGTCTTCTACATATTGAAAACTGAGGTAGCGGCCTTCTTCATCGGTCGGTACGCGTTTGAAGGTTAAAATCAGGGCGCGGGGATAGGCCATGTTAAAATCCATCGAAAAACGAATGCTGTCTTTTTGTATATCAATGCGATGTGTTGCACGGGCTTGCTGGTAAGCCGCTTCAATAAGTGGAGGTATAGCCGGAGAGGACTTACCTATTTTTTTGGTGAGTAATTCCAGAGGCTTTTCTTCTAAATGGGACACCGGCAGCAAATATTTGGGCAGTAAATTCCCTTTTTGATTTTTTTGTTTAAAAGGCGGTTTGGTTCCGTCGGCTGTGCCGATGTTGGCACCGGCTCTTTTTTTGAGACGAGCGGCCTGCACCTTGGGTTCGTTCGTCGCCCATTTTTTCAGGCGAATTTGCGGGGCCTGATTGGCGCCGCCGGCGTGAACAATCTGAATAAATTCGGGCATATCTCTGAGCATGTCGATCATTTTTTTATATCCGTGTTTGCGGCAGGTGATGCCATGATCGGTGAGACATTGGGCGATATTGTTCATATGATGTGTGCCGAGGGGTAAAGATGCAAGGAGAAGTTTATAAATTTTATTTTTGGCATTTAACGTGATCATTCAGGTTCCTCAAATCTGTTTTGGGTTTGAACACAGTTTCCATCAAAGGATTGTCCATAAAAGTCAAGGAGTTCCATCAAATGGTCGATCATGCGAGTGGGATGGGCGGCCGCCACCTTTTCAGCGCCTACAGCTGCAAAGGAGACACCGCAGGTCCAGACACCGGCAGCGTGGCCGGAGGCTATGTCATGGGGACTGTCACCCACCATGATGGCTTCATGGGGCATCGCTTGGCAGGCTTGCAGTGCCAGGAGGACCGGCGCAGGATCGGGCTTGTGCAAGGGGGTATCTTCCGGGCCGATGAGCACATCAACGTAACGCAGCAAGTTGAATTGAAGCAGGTTTTTAGCGGCATTGTGCCTTTTTTTTGAGGTTACAACCGCAGTCTTAGCGCCTCGCTCTTTAAGCGTATGCAACATCACATCTGCATCCTGCATCATTTGTACGTCGCCTTGACCGATGCGGGTAGATTCTGCCAAATAAGCAGCGTGAATGTCTTCGGCTCGCTCGGCTGAAAGGCTTTGAATGGCCTTGAAGAGCGGAATGCCGAAGGTTTCTGTAATGATATGTTCGTCCAATGTGTCGTTCATCACTGTTTGCCAGGCATGCTGAAAGCAGTGAATGACATGGCGATTGGAGTTGATGAGGGTACCATCCAAATCAAATAAAAAAGTGGTGATTGACATACAGGGAAACTCCTATGTACTATGGATACGCAGCGGTTCATGGTGCACATACCATTATTATACTATTTTTTTGCCGCATGAACAGTGAAAAGATCATTATGTGCAAGTCTTGCCGGAGGGAATGATGACATGACAAAGAAAAAGTTGACGGTGCGCCCGGCCAATATTGAAGATACCAAGTTGGTGTTTTCTTTTATACAGGCGCTGGCTGAATACGAAGGGCGGCCGGAAGATGTATATCTCACTGAAGGGCAATTGGAAGCTATTTTGTTCCGGCGGTGCGCGGCCAAAGTCATCATTGCAGAGATAGACAGTCGGCCGGCGGGCTTCGCTCTTTATTATCCGGTTGTGTCTACTTTCAGCGGACGGATCAATCTTTATATTGAAGATTTGTTTGTTTATCCGGATGATCGCCGAAAAGGTGTGGGGCGGGCGCTCATCGATACCCTCTGCCGTATGCCCGAAGCCGATGGTCTCAAGTGGCTTTGTTTGGCAGATAATCTGGAAGGTCAAGCCTTCTATAAAAAACTTGGCGCACGCAAAGGACTGATGTCTGTGCCGTATGTCATGGACGGGGTGCCCTCATGACGATGTTAACAGAGCCGCTGACTGTTGTAAAAGGCATTGGTCCGGCTAAAAGCAAACATTTTGGCAATTTGGGCGTGCATACCATTGCTGATTTGCTGTATTATTATCCCTTTCGCTATAATGATTATACCCGGCTTTGTGCGGTCCATGAATGGGAAGAGGGCAATGTGGGGGCGTACGTGGGCGAGATTGTGGAATGCCATGAACATCGCACCCGTCGCGGTATGATCATTTTTAAAGCGCTTTTAAAAAGTCGAAGTCAAGGAGATGTGGTGGCCACCTGGTTCGGGCGCCGAAATCTATCTCGTCGTTTGGAAGCGGGCATGCGCCTTTTTTGCGTGGGGCGTATGCATCCCGGTTTTCGTGGTGAAATGAACGTCATAAGCCATCGGGTAGTGGCCGGGGACGAGGACTTGCGCCGGCACATGATTTTAGAACCTGTCTATCATGCCAGTGAAAAATTAAACACCCAGACCATCGCTCAAACGGTAGCTGCCGCTCTGGATATGGTGACGCTAAAAGAATTGCTGCCCCAAGATATACGCTCGGCTTATGGCCTTATCGATTGGCAAACGGCCATTAACCATATCCATCGGCCACCGAATGGGGAGGCACTGACACGTGCTCAGGAAACCATTGTCATTATGGAATTTTTGGCGCTTATATTGTGGGCACGGACCGATGGCGCCCAAAAGCAAATCGGGGTGCGTCACCAAACGAACGGAGATTTATGCCGGTCTTATTTGTCGGCGCTGCCCTATGAACTGACGGGCGATCAGACACAGGTGCTGGCGGATATTTTTTCCGATATGGAAAGTCCCTGGCAGATGCATCGCCTGTTGCAAGGGGATGTGGGCTGTGGTAAAACGTCAGTGGCGGTGCTGGCACTCTTAAAAACGGTAGAAAGCGGACATCAGGGCGTTTTGATGGCGCCCACTGAGATTTTGGCCAATCAGCATTATGAAAAAACTCGAGAGGCGCTGTCTCGTTTAAACGTGTCGTTGGCGCTGCTCACGGGAAAAACCGGTCGTGCAGAACGGCGGGACATACTCGATCGTTTGGCTTCCGGAAAAATCGACATTCTTATGGGCACCCATGCATTGTTGGAAGACGACGTGTGTTTTCATCGGTTGGGTTTGGCCATCATAGATGAGCAGCATCGATTTGGCGTGGCACAGCGCGGTGCTTTAGAAAACAAAGGACGGGCGCCGGATGTGTTGGTGATGACCGCCACGCCCATTCCCCGTTCTCTGGCGCTTACCGTTTACGGTGACCTGTCTTTATCTCTTATTGAAGAAATGCCGCCCGGTCGCGGGCAAGTGCGCACCATGACCATCGGTGAACACAAGCGGGCGGATATGTACGAATTCCTGCGCAAGGAAATGCAGGCCGGAAGGCAGATTTATGTGGTCTGTCCTTTGGTGCAGGAAAGTGAAAAACTGGATCTGGCCAATGCGACCGCCTTGGCTGAGAATCTTTCACGCAACATTTATCCGGAATTTAACGTTGATTTGTTGCATGGGCAGATGAAAAGTGAGGAAAAGGCCCAGGTGATGGCGCGCTTTCGTGCCGGAGATACGCAGGTGCTGGTCTCCACTACGGTCATTGAAGTGGGCATCGATGTGGCCAATGCCACCGTTATGGTGATTGAAAATGCGGAACGTTTTGGGTTGGCGCAGTTGCATCAATTGCGGGGACGCATTGGTCGCGGCGCTCACGATGGCTACTGTATTTTAATCAGTGAGGCCGGTCATCGGGATGCCCGCCAACGCTTGGAAGTGATGGTGAAAAATGCCGACGGTTTTGCCATCGCTGAAGCCGATTTAAGACAGCGGGGTCCCGGAGAACTTTTGGGATTGCGCCAACATGGGATGGGCCTCTTTCGATTGGCCGACCCCGTACAACATGCCCATCTAATTCCCCGGGCACGTCAACTGGCAGAAGAACTGGAAACGAACGGGCAAGTGAGTGCTGCCCTGGAGTCACTCATTGCCGACATGCGGCAAAAAATGCGCACCTAACGGGGTGGCCTTCAGTGCCCTTTTACCGTCGCGCACCATTGCCGATGTTCGAGATCATTTAAGCTCGTCATTATGGAGGTGACCCATGCGCATTATTGCAGGCGCCCACCGCGGCCTTCGATTGGACACATTGTCGGGGGTGCACACACGTCCTACGGCAGATCGTGTGAAGGAAGCCATATTTTCGTCTTTAGGCAACCACTTGGCGCAGGCACGCGTACTGGATTTGTTTGCCGGCAGCGGTGCACTCGGTTTGGAAGCCTTGTCTCGCGGAGCTGCACACGCCACCTTTGTGGAACATCATGGACCGGCGCGAAAAGTGGTGGAAAAAAATATCGTCCGTGCCCATGAAGAAGCACATTCGACAGTCATTTCCTTGGACGCACGGCGGTTTTTAGAAACAACATCAGGGCAATATGATCTGGTTTTTATGGATCCGCCTTATGCGTCAGATCTCTATTTGCCGTGCCTAAAAATCATAGAAAAACGAAAATTGTTGCGCCCAAATGCTCGAATTGTAGTGGAAAGTGCAAAAAACACTTTATTTTCCCTTGACGATACGTTATTCTTATTATATAAATGGAAAGTGTATGGAGAGACCAAGGTTTCATATCTCGCCTTACCTGAATTGAAGCAGGAGGAATATTCATGGAAATTTTAGACCTCATTGACAAATTGGAAGACATGGTCAAAAATGCCAAACAGCCGCTCCTCAACAAGGATCAAGTCATTCTCAATGAAGATGAACTGTTCGCTGTCATCGATGACATGCGCACCCATCTTCCCACCGCCATCCAGGATGCTCAGTGGGTGAAACGAGATGAAGAGCGCATCATTCAGGCCGCCCACGATGAGAAGGATCGCATCATCAATGAGGCCAAAGACCGTGCGCAAGCTATGGTGGATCAGCATGAAATTACCCGTGTGGCTACCGAGCAGGGCCAAGACATCGTGGATAATGCCCGCATGCAGGCCCACGATATTACAGAAGGGGCGTTTAACTATGCCCATGATGTGATGAGTAAACTTGAAAATCAGCTGACCGTTTATTATGAAGTGATTCAAGAAGGGCGCGCCGATATTCAAAGATCTCTTGACAGTATGAAGGGACAACGTTATGAAATTGAATATCGTCCGGAAGAGGATGCGCGTGACGAATAATCACAGGTGTATCATCGGATGAAAAAATGCGACCCCACCGTCCCTTGCGGGCGGCGGGGTCGTTTTTTGTTTTGCAGAAAAATTTCAGTTTAAGGTATGGGGGCTCTGTTCTAACAGTGTCACCAAACATTTTCCTGATCGCGGGTCTTTAAAATAGGGCTCAATTTCAATAAGAGGATTCAGCACAAAGGGGCGCGTTTCATAGCGTGGGTGAGGTAAGCGCAAAGAGGGTTGTTCGCTGATGATGTCGGCATAAAAAATCATATCGATGTCCAAAGGACGTTCGGACCATTTGATGCCGCGCACCCGTCCTTCTTGAGCTTCAATGTCTTGCAACAGAGACAACAACTCTCGCGGTAAGAGCACGGTGTCAATGCGCAGCGCTGCATTTAAAAAATCCGCCTGATGATGACGGCCGGCCGCAGGGCTTTCTATGAAAGAGGAGATTTTTTTGACCCGCACACCGATAGACGCTTCCAAACAATCGATGGCGTTGCATAGGTGCGCCACACGATCCCCTTGATTGGAGCCGAGGCTCAAAAGTACGGGCGACCAGCTGCGCAAAATGGTGACGCCGATATTTTCAACACTGTGCTTCACCGGTGCCCATGGTTTGTTCAGGGTCATTTCTACCTTATGCAGTACCGGAAATTTGAGCAGCAAATGGCGTGCCAATCGTTCCGCAGCGGTTTCAATCAATTGAAAGGTGTGTTCGCTAAGAAAGGCTGCCATCTCAGCGATGGCTTGGCCATAATCCAGCCCGCGGGTCAGATCATCACGCATTCCGGCGTGGCTGGTAACGTGATAGAGGCGGGCACTTACCAAAAATTTTTGGCCCAGCACATTTTCTTCAGGGAAAACGCCGTGGTGCGCGAACACCTCCAGATTTTTGATGTCAATGTAGTCCATGTCCCTTCCTTTCCAATGCCATGGCGACATCCAGTGCTTCACGGTTGGCGCGCACGTTGTGTACCCGAAAAATGCGGGCGCCTTTCATATAGCCGTACACTGTAGTGGCAGCAGTGGCGCCATCGCGGTCCGCCGGAGTGCCACCGACAATAACGCCCATCAGGCGCTTGCGCGAGGTGCCCAGTAAGAGAGGCGCTTCGAATATTTTTAGTATATCCAAATGATGAATAATGGCCGCATCCTGTTGGCGATCTTTGGCGAAGCCAACGCCGGGATCTAAGATGATGCGGTCTTTTTTGATGCCGTTTGTCATGGCCCAGGCCATTTGTTGAGAAAGGTCTGCCACCACATCTGCCGGATAAGACTGATAAGGGTGCCCTTCTTTGCGGTTGTGCATCAGCACCAGATGGACATCTTTTTCAGCAATCAAAGGTGCCATCATGGGGTCGTAGGCAAGTCCCCAGATGTCGTTGACGATGTCGGCACCGGCAGTAACGGCTTCTCGAGCAGTGGCGGCGCGGTAGCAATCGACAGATAGGGGGAGGTCTGTTTCTTGGCGCAGCGCTTCAATAACGGGCACAATTCGGCTGCATTCCTCATCCACCGAAATTTGCGTATGCCCCGGGCGCGTAGATTCTCCGCCGATGTCAATGATATGGGCGCCTTCTGCAATCATTTGATGGGCGTGGCGCAGCGCTTCCGTCTTATTGTCGTAGCGGCCGCCGTCAGAGAAGGAATCGGGGGTAACATTTAAAATGCCCATGATGAGCGCTTCCTGGGGATCGTCAAAGTAGGTGCGGTTTCTTATCTTCATGGCATTCTCCTTAGCTAGAATAAAAGGCGATGGTTTTTACGTGTCTCTGGCCAGTAACAGTCATCTCGGGCCGGGCAAAGATAACAATCTCGAGACAGATTATCTGCCAACGACAAAAGTTCCGCAAAAGTCCGAGGCCTGTCTTTGCCGCGATAATGGTGGTCTTGAATGGCCGAGATGACCATAGCCCGCTCCTTGGCAGGATAATCAATTGCCGAGAGCAGCTCGGCGGCCAAACGGGCGCTTTCTTCCCGGTGCGGTATACAATCGGGATGGGCGCGGCCCACATCGTGTAAGAGGGCAGCCAGATAGAGGGCGTCTTCGTCATAGCCTAAGCTGTGCGTCACATTAAGCCGTGCGGCAATACGGGCGACAGCCAAAAAATGAGGCAAATTGTGTCGGCAATAGATGCGTTGGGCTTCCAATGCGTCTATGTCTCGCAAAAGTTGGATGTAAGGTGGATGATGGAGCAAGCGATTGGTATAAGTCAGGTGGTCGGTCATAGGCGTGTCCCTTTCTGTAAAGCGACAGCGCGGCGAGCGTCTTCCAAATGAGAAAGAGAACCGAATATGACCACCACATCGTCCGGTTGGGCCAGGTCTAAAGCGTTGCCGACGGCGTCTGTCAATGTATTCGATTGGTGCACCGCCGCAGGCGACAATATCTCCATGGCCGCTTGAGCCAGTTGAGATGCAGGCAGGGAGCGTTCATGGGTAAGGGAAAAACAGTAGAAATGGTCCACGTGATTGGCCATTAAAGCCAGCATATCTTGCCAGTTTTTGTCTTGAAACATGTGACAGATGAAATGCCGCCGGGTGTGCGGAAAAACAGAATCCAAGGTATCCATGAGCGCAGCGACGGCTTCCGGGTTGTGGGCGCCGTCTAAGATGACAGTCGGTGCAAAGGCAATGGTTTCAAATCGCGCCGGCCAAAGGGTGTTTTCCAGACCGGACGCCACCTGTTCATCATCAATCCGATAACCTTTTTGGCGAAGCACCTGCACCGCTTCAATGACACCGGATGCATTTACAGCTTGATGAGGGCCCGCAAGCGAAAAATACCAAGGCTTTTCTTTATAACAAAAAGCCGTTGCCTTTGCCGATACTTCTTTGAGGACAATATCATCCGGGACAATTTCGATATAAGGGCTCTTTTTCTCTGCGGAAATATTTTTTAGTACTGCGCGCACTTCCGGAGAATGGGGCCATGTCACCAAAGGCACGCCCCTTTTAATAATGCCGCCTTTTTCACGAGCAATATCGGGCAATGTGCGGCCTAAAAAAGATTCGTGATCGCGGCCGATGGTGGTGATGATGGTCAAAAGAGGCCGCTCAATCACATTGGTGGCATCCAATCGTCCGCCCATACCGGTTTCCATAACAAATACATCCACGCTGGCCTCTTTCGCGGCCAGCCATGCAATGGCCAGTTCCATTTCAAAGACCGTGGGCAGAGGTTGGTTGTTGTTTGTTAGCGTTTGATAAGCCGCTTTTATTTGTGCGGCTGCATATGTAAAGGTTTCTTTGCTGATGGGTATCCCATCTACCGTAAATCGTTCCAAATACGAGCGCACTTCCGGCGATGTGTAGCGTCCCACACGATAGCCTGCCGCTTTCAATATGGACGATAGGGCTGCCACGGTAGATCCTTTCCCGTTGGTGCCGGCCACATGTATGACGGGAAATGCATTTTCAGGGTGGTGCAGCACATCGGTTAAAGCGCGCATGGCTGCCAAACCGTAGACCGATCCGCGCCATGCATGACTGTTCAGAAAATCTCTGGCGTTATCATAAGTGAACATAAAGCCTCCGGAAAAATAAAAAAATCGCCCTGAGGGCGATAAATGATTGGGAGCGCTCAACACATCGCAGGATTCCCATTCGTTCAGCGGCACCCCCTCGTCCGTCTGACACTCGCAGGGAAGCCCCTGCACGCGTGATGAGCTAATCAAAAAAATATGGTGTCATCATCATAGCACTCGAAACGGTAAAATTCAAGGGGGAAGAAGGCACGAAAAAACCGCAACATCTGCTGCGGTTTTTTCGTATGATTTATGTCACTTTTATGAGATGATACACTTTCTTACCTTTGCGCAGCTTGATTTGCCCGTCGATAATATCTTCAGCAGTGACCATACGACGGCTGTCGCTTATTTTTTCATCGTTCAAAGTGAGGCCGCCTTGTTCTACCACGCGCCGCGCTTCACTAATCGATTGCGCCAAGCCGACGTCTTTCATTAAAGCCAACAGGCCGATGCCTTCATTAAAATCTGCAAGAGATCTTGTGCTTTCAGGCATAGAACCGCCTTCAGCGCCGCCGGCAAAGAGAGCGCGGGCTGCCGTTTCCGCTTTTTGTGCTTCGCCGTCGCCGTGTACGAGGGCTGTCACTTCATAGGCCAGGCGTTCTTTGGCTCGATTGATGTCGGAACCGGTGAGTTGAGCCATTTGGCGAATGTCATCTAATTCAACAAAGGTTAAAAGAGACAGGCATTTGCAGACATCGGCATCATCCACATTGCGCCAGTATTGATAGAAATCGTAAGGAGACATTTTATCTTTATCCAACCATACAGCTCCGCCGGCAGTTTTCCCCATTTTGGTTCCGTCGCTTTTGGTTAGAAGCTGCATGGTCATCCCGTAGGCATCGCCTTGGTCGCATTTGCGCACCAGCTCAACACCGCCGATGATGTTAGACCATTGATCGTTGCCGCCGATTTGCAGCTTGCAATTGTACTGCCGGTAGAGATGAAGGAAGTCATAAGACTGCATCACCATATAATTGAGTTCGGTAAAGGACAATCCACGCTCTAAACGGCTTTTATAGCATTCAGCTGCCAACATGCGGTTGATGGAAAAATGATAGCCGATATCACGAAGAAAATCGACATAATTCAATTTCCGCAACCATTCGGCATTGTTCAGACAAAGTCCGGCGTCATCGCTAAAGTCAATGAAGCGTTCCGCCTGTTTTTTGAAAGCTTGGCAGTTGGCATCGATTTCCTCAATGGTCATCACACGACGCATGTCGGTGCGATCGGAAGGATCGCCCACCATGCCTGTGCCGCCGCCTAAGAGCACGATAGGACGGTGACCCAGTTTTTGAAGATGACGCATGACCATAAACTGAATAAAGTGGCCCACATGTAAACTGGATGCCGTCGGATCAAAGCCGCAGTAAAAAGTAACGCGTTCATTCTGAAACAATTTGCGCAGTTCTTCAGGATGAGTGGATTGAGCAATATAGCCCCGTTCCACCAATAAATCGTAGCCGTTGACTTGAGACATGGTTCCTCCTTCTGATAACGGGTGTTGTTAAAAAAACGAGCGCGACAGTTGTCGCGCCGTAGGTTATCGCGTTAGGCTAATTTTTCGGTGATCTTCAAAGCCAGTTCGTCCAGCTCGGCCCAAGTGTCGTCAGTGGGCGCAAAGCGGGATTTGACGCTTTCAGCAACCTGTGTCATTTTAATGCCCGCCAGACGTTCATTCAGCTGGCTGCAGGCTTCGCCTGTCCAGCCGTAACAGCCGATGGTGGCAAAGAAGCGTCCTTTGGCGTTTACGGCATCTATACTGGAAATCACATCCCAAATAGGCTTTAAAGCGGCGCGATTGATGGTGGGCGAACCGAATACCAGACAATCGGCATTTAAGTGGGCGGCAATTTCAGAAGCATCGGTTTTAATGACATCAGCCAAATATACATTGAAGCCCGCGCCTTGAAGTTTATCGGCCAGGTACTGACTCATTTTGCGGGTGTAGCCGTAAGCAGACACATAAATGATGGACACAGATTTTTTATCGGCCGGTGTTTGATCGGACCAGGCCATGTATTTATCTTTGGCAATTTGAATATCGTCGCCGCGAAGAATGGGGCCGTGAGAGGGCGCTATAACCTGAACATTCAGATCTTTGATTTTATCCAAAGCTTTGCGAACAAACGGTGCAAAGGGATCCATAATGGCGTTGTAATAATTTTCAAATTCAATGTCATACAGTTCGCGCTTATAAGCGGTATCCACAAACCAGGTGGGTTCCGCGTAATGGGCGCCGAGGAAGTCACAGGAGAAAAGCACCTGCTCTTGCGGGCAATAGGTCATCATGGTGTCGGGCCAATGCACGTTGGGCGCTACAATAAATGATAAGGTGCGTCCCCCTAAATCTAAGGTTTCGCCGCCTTTTACGACCACACGTTCAAAATCGCGCTGTGCGATGGCTTCCAAATTCTTTAAAGCAGCGGTGGTGCCGTAGATCACAATGTTGGGGTTATGTTCCAGCATATAGCGCACGCAACCTGAGTGATCGGGTTCGGTGTGGTTGATGATCATATAATCGATGTCAGCCGGATTGACAATTTCTTGAATGTTGCGGAACCAGTTTTCTTCAAATCCTTCATGAGAACCGTCGATGATGGCTGTTTTCTCTGAACCGCGCACCACATAAGAATTGTAGGTGGTACCGTAACCTGTTTTCATAATGATATCAAAAACACGGAGCGTGGGGTTGGCCACGCCGACGGAATAAATATTATCAGTGATTTTCATGATAACCTCCTCAATCTATTTAAACAGAACACAATGTGTGATGGGTCTATTTTATCAAATTTAATATAGCTTATTACTATTGGCCCGTCAAGCAAAAATAGAAATATTGTGCAATGTTCAGAAATTAGGTATGATAGGATCAACGATATTAGTAAAGGAGTGAGCGGCATGAAAAAACAGAAAATTCCTGAAGCGACCATCACCCGACTTTCAGTATATTCACGTTTCGTCTCTGAAGTGGAGGCGTCGCATATTGAAAATATTTCTTCCGGTGAAATTGCTGAAGGAACCGGTGGCACTCCCGCGCAAGTGCGTAAAGATTTGGCCTATTTTGGCGATTTTGGCACAAGGGGCGTGGGCTACAATGTTAAAAAGCTCAACGCGAGCATTAAAGAAATTCTGGGCGTAGATCAATTATGGCGTGTTATTTTGGTGGGTGCAGGTAATTTGGGGTCAGCGCTCACTCATTATCCCGGTTTTACCAACCGAGGCTTTAAAATTATTGCGGCTTTTGATAACGACGTGCGTAAAATCGGAATGACCCTTTCCGGACTGCCCATCTTACCGGTAAGTGATATGGCACGCTTTATTGAAGAAGAAAAAGTTGATATTGCCATTATTACCGTGCCGGTATCCGCTGCCCAGAGTGTGGCAGATATGCTGGTGGATACCGGTGTGCGCGGTATTTTAAATTTTTCGCCCACCACTTTGGTGGTTCCCGGTGAATTATCCATCAGAAATATCGACCTTACAGTCAATTTAGAAGTGTTGAGTTTTATGTTATCCAACGATGTGGTTGTGAAAAATGGAGTGGATGAATGAGCCGGCAGCTATTGGTGTTGGCTTCTCAGTCCCCCCAACGTAAAGCGTTGTTGAAACAATTGGGTCTTACATTTCAGGTGATGGTGCCACAATTGGAAAAAGAATGCCTTGACGATTGCTTGCCCATTGAGAAAGCGATAGAAAAATTGGCCTTAGAAAAAGCGCAAAGTGTATCTGCCTCTGTGACGGATGATGCGATCATTATTGGCTGCGACACGTTGGTGCTGTTGGATGATGTGTCTTTGGGCAAACCCGTGGATGAGGCCGAAGCCAGGCAAATGCTTTGTGCGCTTTCCGGTAAAAGCCATCGGGTGGTGAGCGGATTGGCGCTATTTGATAAAAAAACCGGCTCCTGTTGCACAGCGCATGCAGTCACCACGGTGAA
>JAEZVS010000032.1 GCA_023443145.1 Bacillota bacterium
TCTCGATTGTTCATACATGATTCTGCTCCATAAAATTGGCCAAATCAGACAAAGCGCGATTGGCATAAGCTTCAGTGCGCTCTTTTTTCTTTCGAAACTTTTCTGTTAAAGGTTCCAGCAAGCCAAAATTAATATTCATAGGCTGAAACGTGTCCGGATTGGCCGAAGATATGTGGTGCATCAACGCGCCGATGGCTGTTGTTTGCGGCCAAATAAGCGGTTCTGCATCTAAAAGCATACGTGCGGCGTTACATCCCGCCACAAGGCCGCTGGCCGCTGACTCAATATAGCCCTCAACACCGGTCATCTGGCCGGCAAAAAAGAGATTTTTTCGGCTTTTAAATTGCCCTGTCGCTGCTAACAGTTTTGGACCGTTCATAAATGTATTGCGGTGCATCACGCCCCAGCGAACAAATTCTGCCTCACGCAGTGCCGGAATTAGGGCGAAAACTTTTTTTTGATCGCCCCACTTCATACGAGTCTGGCAGCCCACCAAATTAAGCAACTGCTTTTTGGCATCGTCAAATCGTAATTGCACAACGGCATATGGTTCTTTTCCCGTATGCGGATCTTTTAAACCGACCGGTTTCAACGGACCAAAGCGAAGGGTATCAAAGCCGCGCTCTGCCATGGCTTCCAGCGGCATACAGCCTTCAAAGAAAATGGCTTTCTCATGAGCCTTGGTGTCAATCCACTCCGCCTGAATCAACGCATGATAAAAAGCATGGTATTCTTCCTTCGATAGCGGACAATTTAAATAGTCGTTGCCATCACCTTTATCATAACGAGACTGGCAAAAAGCGTGATTCATATCTATTGATTCAAGGGTCACGATCGGCGCCGCTGCGTCATAAAAATAAAGGGCGCCTTCACCGCTCAATTTTTGAATATGCTTCGCCATTGCATCACTGGTGAGAGGACCCGTGGCCACCACCACCATTTTTTCTTCGGGTATGGAGGTGCATTCTTCCCGATGAACCGTAATGTTGGGATGTTTTAACAATCGTTCTGTTATGTGACGTTGAAAGCCAACCCGGTCTACTGCCAACGCGCCTCCCGCTGCAATGGCATTGGCATCGGCGGCTTCCATAAGTAATGACGACAAGCGGCGAAGCTCTTCTTTCAGAAGGCCCGGGGCATTGGTGCGTGCACTGGCTCTAAGCGAGTTGGAGCATACCAGTTCGGCAAAGTCTCCGGATGTATGCACCGGCGTGTTCTTTACCGGGCGCATTTCATACAAATGAACCTTATGCCCCCGCTCTGCCAATTGAAAAGCTGCTTCAGAACCTGCCAGGCCGGCACCGATGACCGTTGCCTCACTCTTCATGGCCGTCTCCTTTCTCTTTATAGCCACATCCTTCATGCTCACATACCAGTTGCACACCGGAACGTGTAGGCTTTTCAAAAAGCATCTCCCCACATTCGGGACAGCGCTTGCCGCTTGGCTTCATCCAAGATACGAAATCACATTCCGGATAATTGCTGCATCCATAAAATACCCGACCTTTTTTGCTGCGTCGCTTTACAATATCTCCATCACATTTCGGACAGGATATGCCAATTCTTTCCAAGAACGGCCGCGTATTGCGGCAATCGGGAAATCCGCTGCACGCTAGAAATTTACCAAACCGTCCCATCTTAATCGCAAAAGGTCGTCCGCATTTTTCACAAATAATATCGGTGATTTCATCTTCAATCTTAACATCACCGATTTCAACCTGCGCTTTGTCTAGATGCGGTTCAAAAGCAGACCAAAATTCACGAAGAACGTCTTTCCACTCTCGGTCGCCATTTTCAACTTCATCCAGCTCATCTTCCATACGTGCTGTAAAATCAACATTGATGATGTCGCCGAAATAGCTGATTAGAATTTCATTTATGAGCTCGCCGATTTCTGTGGGATAAAATTGTTTATTTTCTCGTACCACATAGTTTCTTGAAATGATGGTTTCGATAACAGCCACATATGTAGACGGACGGCCAATCCCTTTTTCTTCCATATACTTAACCAGGGATGCCTCATTATAACGCGCCGGAGGCTGCGTAAAATGTTGTTTCGGCTCATGCTTTTTAAGATTCAACATTTCTCCCGCAGATACTGTGGGCAGCTTTTGCGCTTCTTTCTTGTCATCGGTCAGCTCTTCATAAACTGTAAGATAACCTTTAAAAATAATAATTTGCCCTGAAACTGAAAACTCATATGGCGCGGCATCAATGGCGATGGTTGTCCGTTCCAAGCGAGCCGAAGCCATCTGACTGGCAACAAACCGGGACCATATCAACCGATAAAGTTTAAATTCTTCCGCACTCAGATAGGCTTTAACTTCATCAGGTGTATGCCATACCGACGTGGGGCGAATGGCTTCATGGGCATCTTGCACATTGGCTTTATTGCCTGCTTTATCCTTACGCTGAGGACCGGCATAGTCTTTACCGTAGCTTTGTGATATATATGCCAGCGCTTCGTCTTGCGCAGACTCCGAAATACGGATAGAATCGGTACGCATATAGGTGATCAAGCCTGTCGCACCGCCTTTTCCTAAAGCCACACCTTCATAAAGTTTTTGAGCCACGCGCATTGTTTTCTTCGCGGTAAAATTAAGACGGCGAGCTGCATCTTGTTGCAGGGTACTGGTGGTAAATGGCAAAGGCGCTTTTTTACTGCGAGGTGCATTCTTCACATCTTTCACGCAATAATGCTTATCTTCCAAATCTTTTAAAATCTGCTCCATTTCCTCTTTCGAAGAAATGTGCAGTTTTTTCCCTGATATTTTGCTGAGTTTCGCCACCAGCTTGTTCTTACCTGATGTCAAAAAAGTACTGTCCAGACTCCAATACTCTTCCGGTTCAAATTTTCTAATCTCATCTTCTCTTTCACAAATGAGACGCAACGCCACTGACTGCACACGCCCGGCCGAAAGGCCTTTTTTTACTTTTTGCCATAATAGAGGGCTTAATTTATAGCCGACAATGCGATCAAGTACGCGTCGTGCCTGTTGTGCGTCTACCAAATCCATATCGATTGCTCGAGGATGTTGGACAGACTCCTTCACCGCATCTTTGGTAATTTCATTGAACGTAATGCGGCAAAGTGCATCTTCTTCGAGAGCCAGTTTGTTTTGTAGATGCCATGCAATGGCTTCACCTTCTCGATCCGGATCGCTCGCAAGATATACTTTTTTTGCCTTTTTGGCTTGTTTTTGTAAATCCGCAATTAGGCTCCCCTTCCCACGGATGGTGATGTATTTGACGACAAAATCCTGTTCTATATCCACGCCAAATTGACTTTTCGGAAGGTCGCGAACATGCCCCATGGAAGCCACCACATGATAATTGCTTTTACCTAAAAATTTCTCAATCGTTTTTGCTTTTGCCGGTGATTCTACAATCACCAAAGACTTTTTTTTGGTCATATAATACTTACCTGACTGCCTTTCTTGAGTACTGCCGTCCTATTTGCTGTTCGACAACACCGGCTATTTCCAGCATAGCCAAATGTGTCATGATTTGCTGGGTGGTTTGTGAACATCGAAGAGCGAGATCTTCCACGCTTTTGGGGCCGTCGGCCAAAATATGTAAAATCTCCTGTTCACCTTCTGAAAAGGACGGTAATTCGGATAATTCTGCATGAAAATCTGTAAATGCGTTTGCATCGTATTCTTCCAATATATCGTTAATGGTCACCACCATTTTGGCACCATCTTGAATCAGTTGAAAACACCCTTCTGAGTATGGACTGGTAATGGGCCCCGGTACTGCAAAAACATCGCGCCCCGTGTCAAGGGCCAGATTAGCCGTAATCAGAGCGCCACTTTTGGCCGCTGCTTCCACAACCATGAGCCCTTGACTGATGCCGGCTATGATGCGATTGCGCCTTGGAAAGTGAAATCCAACAGGATCTGCATTTAAAGGAAAAGATGTTAACAAGGCACCATTGGGATGATCTAAAATTTCTTTCATCAAGCCTCGATGTTCTCGGGGATATATTTTGTCAATACCGGTCCCCAGCACGGCAACGGTGCCGCCAGGCCCTTTTAGGGCACCGCGATGAGATGCCCCATCAATGCCACGAGCCAAGCCGCTGACCACCGTTATATCTTTTGAAGATAATTCAAAGCCGAACTGTTCGGCTACTTGAAGACCGTAACTTGTGGCTTTGCGGCTGCCAACCACGGCCATATGCAATTTTTGAGGATGAATATGCCCCCTCAAATAGAG
>JAEZVS010000049.1 GCA_023443145.1 Bacillota bacterium
AGCCAGATGATTTAAATTGCGGCCAAATTCCTCTAAGCTGTCACCATTGGCGGCCCCTTCACCGCCATACTCACCGGAAGATCCAGCGCCGCCGGCAGGGCCGACATTTCCACCCAAAAGGGCAATGATCTGATGACGCACCTTATCGGCAGTGATGCCCTGACTGTTCAACACCTGATAGGCCACACCTTCGCCTTCACGAATGATGCCCAAAAGCAAATGCTCCGTCGCCACATATTGTACGCCCCAACGCACCGCTTCTTCTTGCGCCAAATCGAAGACACGCTTCACACGTGGGGTGATGCGCAACTGTGCAGCATCTACCGGTGCCTTGCCGGTCTGCACCATAGAAGATATGCTTTCACGGGTGCGTTTGGCGCTGACCCCCAACATATCCAGGGCTTTGGCCGCTACACCGTTGCCTTCTTCCAAAATCCCCAAAAGAAGATGTTCGGTGCCCACGGCCGGTTGATTCATTTGTATGGCTTCTTGTTGCGCCAAAGCCAAAACCTGCATGGCGCGTTCGGTAAAATTATTTAACATTGTGGTCACTCCTTTAAATTAATGAATATATATGGTTGAAATGATTAAAAGTTTATAGTGCGTCATCCAGAGAAAGATTTTTAAGATGGCTGCGCACCGCTGTTGCACGGGCTTTATCGCGCGCTTCCGCCGTCAGTGCTTGACCTGCCAAAAGACTTAAATAACCGGACTGAGTGACGGTATAAAGGGGATCTATATCGGAAAGATGCACCTCCGGAATCAGCTGTGACGCCACACCCATGCGCACAAGAGAGAGCGCCGCAATGCTTTCCGCACTGCTGAGACGTCGTGCAAACCGCAGAGCACCCAACATGCGCCAAACTTGGTCGGCCAACTGCTCACCGCCGTCTGCCAAAAGATGCTCACGGGACTTGCGCTCCGCTGTCACCAGGCGTTCCGTGGTGCGCAGCAAAACATCTATAATATCTGTTTCTTTGCGACCCAGCGTTTGCTGATTGGATATCTGATAAAAATCTCCGGCCGATTCACTGCCTTCGCCGTAAAGGCCGCGCACCGCCATGCCCATCTGTCCCAATTGCTGCAAAATACCCAACCCCCGCGTCATGCGAAGCCCGGGCAGATGCAAAAGCACCGACGCACGAAGTCCCGTTCCCAAATTGGTGGGACAGGCCGTCAGATACCCCCATTCCGGCAAGAAAGCATAGGGGGCATCATGGGCAATGCGATCGTCAAGACCGTTGGCGCGCGACCAGCACACATTCAAGGCCAAGCCCGGTTCAAACACCTGCAGACGCAGATGATCTTCTTCATTGACCATAAGAGACTGGCGGCCGTCATCGGAAAGCACCACGGCCCGATAGCCCCCGTCGTCCTGAGCCTGAGCCGGACTGATGAGATGCTTTTCCACCAAAACCTGACGTGCAGTCGGCTTTTCCCGTGACAAGTCATAAAAGGTGAAGCCGGCGTTTTTCTCGCAGAAATCGCTGAGCATGCGCCACACTTGCAAGGCACTTTCCCGATGTTGTTTATTTGGAAACGGCTGATCCTTAAAATTGCGCGCCAGGCGCACTCGGCTGGAAAGCACCACATCGCATTCAGGGCCGGAGCCTGCAGTCCAGGGGCTTTCCGCTGTGGCAAGACGTTCCGAGAGCATGCTTATTCTCCTTTCTCCGCCGTGGACGAATCGTCATCAGATTCCGAAAGATGATGATCGGTTTTTTCCTTCTCCAAATCGCGAATCTCATCGCGAAGGCGACAGGCTTTTTCAAAATCTTCCTCTGCCACCGCCGTTTGCAGCGCGTCACGCAAAGTGTCTATGCGGCTTTTTTCGGCCGAAGGAATCTCTTCTTGCACAGGTGTCTTGCCCACATGTCGGGTGGCCCCATGCAAACGGCGCAAAAGCTCGGGCATGTAATCGCTAAAATGTTCATAGCAGGTGGCGCATCCCAAAAGTCCGTTGTTTTGGAAATCGGTCCAGGCCATGCCGCAAGAAGGACAGGGCCCGATTGACGGCGCCGTCGATTTTGCAGACGCGCCCGGAATCACATGCGGCGCTTGGAAAAAATCTTGCAGCAACTGATTCATGCTTATACCGGCGGACTGAAAGAAGCCCGGATTCGAAAAAAACGGATCGTTTCCAAAAAGCCCGCTCATTTGAAGCTGAACGTTCTTTAATTTTTCTGCACAAACGCTGCACAGATGGTGTTCTTCGGACACGCCATTAATGCTTTGACGTGTGTGGATGGTTGCCTGATTTTGTTTGCAATGTTCACATAACATAATGAACGCCTCCTTATGTAATGAATTAATACTTTTCCGGTATGATGCTGAGGTTGGTCAGCAGATGGGTGAGTAAATGAGCACGCAACCCACCGGGCGTTTGCCGATCAGGGCCTTTCATCACCCGTTCTTTAAACAGCGCTTTAAAAAGTGTTGCCAATTGAGGATCTATAAGGCCTTCTTCCGTTAAGCGATCAATCAATCGTTCTTCATTGCGTTCGCTGATGTCTTCCCCAATGGTGGCCAATAAATGCGCCAACGCTTCTCTATGCTCTAAAGGCACCGACACAATGCGCACATAGCCGCCGCCGCCCCGTCGGGTTTCAACAATGTAGCCGTCTTGGGGGGTAAAGCGTGTTTGCAGCACGTAGTTGATTTGCGAAGGCACGCAGCTGAACAGCTCGGAAAGCAGACTGCGCTGAATTTCCAGCATGCCCGCTTCCTGTTCCGCCAACAGTTTTTTCAAATAGAGCTCGATGTCTCGTGACAAATTTGCCATGTCATCACCTCCATATTTTTTGACCTTATCTTACCTTGACTTTACTTTACCATCTTTGACCTTTCTTGTAAAGGGGGTAAATGAAAAAATTTGACGAAATTTGACCAAAATCAATAAATTTTTCCCAACACGCTTTCCGACTGCTTCGACGCACATTCAACATCAATGGCCTTCCCTTTGCATGAAGCTGCGCCGGCCTATAAAACAACTGCATTTTTATAAAAATATTGACCTTTCGTTTATAGATGGGCTTCATTATAAACACGGCAGGCGAAAAAATTTGTTCTCCTTGCCGGCCGGTCGTGGCGCGGACGGAAAGGGCTGCTGTCGTTTGTATCTTTTAGGCGCATCTCTTTTGTGTTCTTTTCAATAACAAGACCGTCTTTGGGTATATGAATGGTATTGGCTATCGATCAGCAAAAGCGAGGGAAAAGACATGCGGGATAGAGAAGATCACAGCGCCGAAACGGTACATAATAATGAAGACATCAAGAACATGGCAAACACGGCGCTGCCGGCTCACATCAAAGAAAAATTAAAGACATTGCCCACCACACCCGGTGTTTACATCATGAAAAATGAACAGGGGCATATCATCTATATTGGCAAAGCCGTCAATCTGCGCAATCGTGTGCGGTCTTATTTTCGCGCCCAGCCCAAAGAGGCTTTAAAGACACGGGCTCTGGTGCGCCACATTGATGACTTTGAATACATTATGGTGGACAGCGAAAGCGAAGCGCTGGTGTTGGAGTGCAATCTGATTAAAAAGCATCAACCCCGCTACAACATCAACTTAAAAGACGGCAAAACGTATCCCTACGTGCGCATCACCAATGAAGACTTCCCCCGCATTTTTGTGACCAGACAAGTGGTGCGCGACGGTTCTCGTTATTTCGGTCCCTATCCCGGCGTATACGAGCTGCGCGACACCTTAGAGCTTTTGCACAAAATTTATCCCTGGCGCAGCTGCACCCGGTCGCGCTTCAACAAGCATGACGCCTGCTTAAACGCCCATATTGCCCGTTGCAACGCACCCTGTGTCGGACAGGTGTCGGCCGCGGACTATGGTCGGATGGTTGATGAGGTGGCGCGTTTTTTTGCCGGCCAAAGTGAGGCCTTAAAAAAACGCCTCACCGAAGAGATGTTGGCCGCCAGCGAGGCGCTGGATTTTGAAACCGCTGCCCAAAAGCGCGATCAATTGGCTGCCATTGAACGCATCAACACCCGTCAAAAGGCCGTACTCGATCGTGACGACGACCGCGATGTGGTGGCCATGGCCCGCGACGACACCGGCGCCATGGTGGAGGTGTTCTTCATCCGCGGCGGAAAAGTATTGGGCCGCGAGAGTTACCCCATCCATGCCCATGCCGCCGACAGCGACGCCGATATTCTATCGGGCTTTTTGTCGCAGTTTTATCTGGCCCAGGAACGCGTGCCCAAAACCATTCACATTCCTTTTGCCGTAGACGACACCATACCGTTGGCCCAACACCTCTCAACCACCCACGGCACCGCTGTCCACTTTCATGTTCCACAACGGGGCGTCGGAAAAGGGCTTTTGGATATGGTGCGTCAAAACGCCCAAGAGGCGCTTACCAGACGGGCCTTATCTCATGAGGAAAAACTGGCCCGCACCGAAGGGGCCCTGGAAGATTTGGCCCATTATCTCCATTTACCCGAACCCCCGCGCCGCATTGAATGCTACGACATATCCAACATCCAAGGCAGCGATTCGGTGGCTTCGATGGTGGTATTTGTAAACGGACGCCCCAAAAAAGACCAATATCGCCGCTTTAAGATAAAGACGGTGGAAGGCCCCAACGATTTTTTAAGTATGTACGAAGTCATCACCCGTCGCTTTGCCCACGCCAGCAAAGAATTGGCCCAACCGGATAAAAAAGACAACCGTTTCTCCCTGCTGCCTGATTTGGTCATCATCGATGGCGGCAAAGGCCAACTGGGCTATGCTCGCCGCGCCATGCGCGAACAAGGCTATGCCGATATTCCCACCTTCGGCTTGGCTAAAGAAGAAGAACTCCTTTTTAAAGAAGATGTTGACGAGCCCGTGCGCATTCCCCACGACACTCACGCACTGCATTTGGTGCAGCGCGTACGTGACGAAAGCCACCGCTTTGCCATTACCTACCACCGCTCGCTTCGCGGCAAACGCCAATTGGCCAGCGTATTGGATGATGTTCCCGGAATCGGACCGAAGCGACGTGAATCGCTCTTGACCCACTTCGGTTCTTTTAGTAAAATTCTAAGTGCAGAGGTAGACGACTTGGCTCAGGTACCCGGCATCAGTTTGGCCCTGGCCGAAGACATTCATACCTATCTCCGCACCCATGAAGATTTAAAGGCCCGCCTCAAAGCGCGCCAATCCGTACAAGATTGATTCTCAAAACCGACGTATTTCAACATAGAAAGGATGGCTGCATTATGAAATCATTTGCTGTGCGACTGGGGGCTTATGCCGTCGCACTCTATCTCACTTCGATCATGGTGCAAGGCATCTTTTTTGATACGGTGGCATCCGTCATTTTGGCGGCCATGGTGCTTTCTATTTTAAATGCCATCTTGCGCCCCATTTTAATGGTGCTGACCTTGCCGGTGAACCTTATTACCTTAGGTCTCTTTACCTTTGTGGTCAACGGATTTTTACTGAAAGTGACCGCCTTCCTGGTGCCCGGCATGGACGTCGCCGGATTCTGGACCGCCACCTTAGGTGCACTCATCTTAACGGTGGTTTCTTCCGTCATCACCTGGTTGGTAGAAGAATAATGCCCGCCCTGCCGAAACAACATGAGCCCCTGACAGACAACCTCTGTCAGGGGCTCATTCTTATATCTAAAAATATTCAAATGCGGGCCTCATCAACCGGCACTCACGCACCGCCGGATTCGGTGCGCCGCAACTTTTGCTGCTGCAAACGTACAAAACGGGTGAGATCATCTTCTTCCACATGATCTATGACCTCATAGCGTCCGTCCACCAATTCCACCGGGTGTTCTTCTTCTTCGGCAACAAACTGCGTGGTGTGCTGCTCGACGGCAGTATCTCGCTGATTGGGGAGGGCCGGCATAAAACCGGGAATACCCAACTCTGCCATAACCATACCTCCTTTACCATCACCATTGTGCGTCAGAACGGATCTCGCCCATGCGGGGCATGACCGCACGCAGCAAAACGACAGGGACAGGGGCCGTCTCGCCATTGATGCAACCAAAAGCTCTTGCCAAGGAGACGGCTCATACAGGAAGACTGCCGAAGCCGGCCAAGGGCGCCGACAAAAATCAGTGAGACGCCACTTCATCAAAAGCGGCGATGACCGCTTGGGCAAAAGATTTTGTACCAACTATAGGACCGTCAATCTCTGCCAAATCCGCCGTGCGAATCCCGACGGTGATGACATGCTCTATTGCCCGTTCAACCATCTGTGCCGCCTCTTCGTTATGGAAGGTGTGGCGCAGCATCAGCGCGACGGAAAGAATGGTGGCAGCGGGATTGGCCTTATCCTGTCCGGCAATATCCGGCGCCGAGCCGTGGGCCGGTTCATAAAGGTCGGTCACCCCGCCCAGGCTGGCAGAGGGCATCATGCCCAGCGAGCCGGAAAGAGCCGCGCTTTCGTCAGATAAAATATCGCCGAAGCTGTTTTCCGTGACCACCACATCAAAGTGACGGGGATTGATGATGAGCTGTAAAGCGGCGTTGTCCACATACATATGGTCCACCGCAACCTCGGGATAATCTCGAGCCGCCTCATCCACCACTTCTCGCCACAGACGTGAGGTTTCCAACACATTGGCCTTATCCACCGATGTCAGACGTTTGCGCGGGCGGCGTTGGGCAATGTCGAAAGCACGGCGCACAATGCGTTCAATATCCGCACGGGAATAGCGCATCATATCATAGGCCCCTGCTTCGTCTCGCCCTTTTTCGCCAAAATAAATGCCTCCGGTCAACTCGCGGCAAAAGATTAAATCGGTACCGGCCACCACTTCAGGCTTTAAAGCCACCTGATGGCGCAGCGCCTTCATATCTTTTACCGGTCGCAGATTCATATACAGGCCCAAGGCCTTGCGCAAAGCCAGCAGTCCGCTTTCCGGCCGCTTGGTGCGCGGCAGGGCATCCCACTTAGGCCCCCCCACCGAGCCTAAAAGCACCGCATCCGCTGTCTTGGCCAAAGCCAGCGTACCCTCTGTAAGAGGTACGCCGTGTTCATCAATAGACGCCCCGCCGAATGGGGCTTCGGTCACGGTAAAATCCATATTGTACCGGGCACCTACGGCATAGAGCACATCCAAGGCGGAGAAAACAATTTCCGGGCCAATGCCGTCGCCGGGCAGGACACAAAGTTTCACGTTCATTGCGCCACCCGACCTTTCACGTAATTCATTAAATTACCTGCCTGAATGATGTCGCCGATAAAGTCCGGCACCGGTTGAAAAGTATAGGCTTCCTGTTTGGTTTCATTATAGATGGTGGCCCCATCCCAGTCAAGGCGAATGGCGTCGCCGGTGTCGATGGCGCGCGCCGCTTCCGCACATTCAATGATGGGCAGGCCGATGTTCACCGCATTGCGATAAAAAATGCGCGCAAAACTTTCGGCAATCACCACCGAGGTGCCCGCCAGTTTAATGGCCAACGGCGCATGTTCCCGAGAGGAACCACAGCCGAAATTAAGCCCGGCCACCAGCACATCCTGCGGCGCAATCACCTCGGCATAATTGGGAATCACATCTTCCATGCAATGGGCGCGCAGATGGTCATCGGCGGTATCGTTTAAATAGCGGGCGGCAATGATGAGATCGGTATCAATGTGGTCGCCCACTTTCCAGGCTTTATGCGTCATGTGTGACCTCCTTCGGATCGGTGATGCGCCCGGTGAGGGCAGACGCCGCCGCCACTGCCGGGTTGCACAGATAGACTTCACTTTCCGGATGGCCCATCCGTCCCACAAAGTTGCGATTGGTGGTGGAAAGGGCCCGCTCCCCTTTGGCTAAAATGCCCATGTAACCGCCCAAGCACGGTCCGCAAGTAGGGGTGGAAAAAATGCCACCGGCTTCGGTGACGACTTGAGCAATGCCTTCGGCCACACAGGCATCAAAAATGGCCTGTGTACCCGGAATGACAATCAGGCGCAAATAATCGGCCACCTTGTGCCCGCGGATGATGTCTGCGGCCACACGCATATCTTCCAACCGCCCGTTGGTGCAAGAGCCGATCACCACCTGATCGATGGCGATGTCTTTTCCTTCCGCCACCGGATGTACATTTTCCGGCAGATGGGGAAAGGCCACCTGAGGCGTCAGGGTGGATAAATCCAGATGTATCTCCCGCGCATAGACCGCATCATCGTCGGCAGAAACAATCACCGGTTCTTTGGCATAGCGCTCTTTAATGTATGCCATGGTCACCTCATCCACCGGAAAGATGCCGTTTTTAGCGCCGGCTTCAATGGCCATATTGGCAATGGTGAAACGCCCGTCCATGGAGATGGACGCCACTCCCGGCCCCTGGAATTCCAACGATTGATACCGCGCCCCGTCCACACCAATCTGACCGATGAGCCATAATATCACGTCTTTCCCGCTCACCCAAGGTGATGAAAATGTACCGGTGAGCACCACCCGAATGGCCTCAGGCACCTTGAGCCAGGTTTGTCCGCTCACCATGGCGGCCGCAATATCGGTGGAGCCCATGCCCGTGGAAAAAGCCCCCAACGCCCCATAGGTGCAGGTGTGGCTGTCGGCGCCGATCACCAAATCACCGGGGCCCACAATGCCCTGTTCCGGCAGCAGACAATGTTCAATGCCCATGCGGCCCACTTCATAGTAATGGGTCACTTGATGGCGGCGGGCAAAATCCCGCAGCACTTTACATTGCTCTGCGCTCTTAATGTCTTTGGCCGGGGCAAAGTGATCGGGAATCAGGGCCACCTTATCTTTATCAAAAACCGTGTCCATGCCATGGGCGTTCATCTCGCGGATGGCCAGAGGGCCGGTGATGTCGTTGGCCAGCACCATGTCCACATCGGCCATCACCATCTCTCCGGGGA
>JAEZVS010000120.1 GCA_023443145.1 Bacillota bacterium
ATGAGGCCGAAGCCAGGCAAATGCTTTGTGCGCTTTCCGGTAAAAGCCATCGGGTGGTGAGCGGATTGGCGCTATTTGATAAAAAAACCGGCTCCTGTTGCACAGCGCATGCAGTCACCACGGTGAATATGCGGGAATTAGACGATAAAACCATTAATGCCTATTTGCACACAAAAGAGAGTATGGGTCGCGCCGGCGCCTATGCCATTCAGGGGCGCGGTGTACTTTTAACGGCAGGCATTGAAGGATCTTACACCAATGTGGTGGGTATGCCCCTGGAAGCATTGGGGCATTTATTTGCAACTTTAGGAAAGGATTTGCTGGATTATGACTGAAGCCGATCAATATTGCAGCATCAAATCGCTGCCGAAATCGATGCGCCCGCGTGAGCGACTGCAAAAAGGATCGGCTGCTATGCTGACCGATTATGAATTGGTGGCTATTTTATTAGGCAGTGGTGTGAAGGGACTCAATGTGTTGGACGTGGCCCAAAGTGTGCTTCAAAAAGCAAATGGTGTGAAAGGGCTTCCGGACCTTACTTTAGAGGAACTATCCGGTATTCGAGGACTGGGGCCGGCAAGGGCCACTGTCATCAAAGCCGCCGGAGAATTGGCTCGTCGCATTCAGCTGGAAAGGGAGCACCCGGAGCCTGAGCAAATCACCGGATCGGTGGATGCATCGCGCATTGCTTTTAACCGGCTGCGTTATGAAAAGCAAGAAGTATTTGTGGTCATTTTCCTAAATACAAAAAATCGGATTATAGCAGTGGAAGAAGTCTTTCAAGGCACGCTGAACACCTCTTTGGTCCATCCGCGAGACATTTTTAGACTGGCAGTGCGGCACAACGCCCATGCAATCATATGTGCGCACAACCACCCCGGCAATGATCCCACCCCCAGTAGAGCAGATCATACCGTCACACAACGATTGGCGGATGCCGGCGAACTAATGGGTATTGCGATGTTGGATCACATCATTGTCACGGCCTATCCACATATTTACTACAGTTTTAAAGACAACAACATGATGTGAATGTTGCCTATAAGGAGGTGAGAGATTTGTCGCGCATCTTAATCATTGAAGATGAACTGCCCATTCGGGAATTGATTCGCCTAAACTTAGAACTTGCCGGCTATGATGTGATTGAAGCGAAAGATGGCTTAGATGGACTAAACGCCATTCGTAACGAATCGCCGGATTTGGTGCTTTTAGACATTATGCTTCCCAAATTAGATGGCTATGCTTTATTGGCAGATCTCCAAAAATCGGCGATACCGGTCATTTGTCTCACAGCAAAAGATTCTATTCGTGACAAAGTAAAAGGCTTGGAGTTGGGGGCCGACGATTATATGACGAAACCCTTTGAAGGCATTGAACTCTTGGCCCGTGTAAAGGCAGTGCTGAGACGCAGTCAATCAGAAGAGGATGCAGGGGTAAGCAGAGAGGTTCTGACCTATAAAAATATTGTCATCGATTCCGATAAGCATCGCGTGCTTTCAGACGGGGAAGAAATGGCGCTGACGCTTAAAGAATTTGAATTGTTGGAATATCTGGTGACCCACAAAGGACAGGTGCTCAGTCGTGAACAGCTTTTATCCAACATTTGGGGATACGACTATGAAGGCAATACCCGTACGGTGGATATGCATGTACAGCGCCTACGAACCAAGCTTCATCTGGAAGATATTAAAACCATTTATAAGGTGGGCTATCGATTAGAGGAATAGATATGCGTTTTTCAGTCAAACTCATTCTCATATGTGAAAGTGTTTTTGTTGTTTTAACGGTACTTATGAGCGTGATTATAGGCAGCATGGCTTATGATAAAACGCGTCAAAGTGCCATTGACAGTTATCTCTATGAAGCCGACAGCATCATCAACAACATCAATATGTATTTGGCCGGTGTCGGTGCAGAGCAAAAGCCCATCAAAGATTATGCGCCCAGTATCGTGGATATTTTTAGTAAAAATGACGTACAGATGGAAGTTTACGATAAAAATCTAAATCGGCTTTATTCCAATAGAACCTTATCTGAAAATAATCGCCCGGAATTGGCCGCCGCCATGAAAAACAAAGGACAAAAAATTTTTGTCCTCAGAAAAATGGATGACAGCTATTTGGCCTTTTTCAGTCAATTTGTGGAATATGGTGACGGAGGACTGCTGATTTGTCTGGTTAAAGATATGTCTTCTCTACATGGGCAGCGCCAAAGCATTTGGATGTTGGTGGTGCGCGTTCTTTTGGTAGGGATTGTTCTGGTGGCACTGGTTATGTGGTTGGTAACCAGTTATCTTATGAGACCGGTGGTGCGTCTCAGTCGTGCAGCCGAGCGTATTGCGAAAGGAAATTACAACGAACGCGTATGGGTAAAAAATCAAGATGAGTTTGGCGAACTTGCCCAAAGTTTTAATATTATGGCTTCTGCAGTTGAAGACAATATTGCCGAGCTGGAAGAAAAAAACGATGCACAGCAACGCATGATGGATAACCTTACCCATGAATTGCGTACACCGCTCACTTCCATCATCGGTTATGCCGAGCTCTTGAAAAAAATACCCTACGATGCAGCTGTTTTCGAGAAGGGGCTTGGATATATCTATAGCGAAGGTCAGCGCATGTTGACCCTTAACAAAACACTATTGGATCTTAGTTGGTATCAAAAGAAAACAGGTCATTTTGAATCTGTAGATGTCTCCGATATTATGTATCAGGTGAAAGAACTTGTGGATCTGCGCGCGCGGGATAAAGGGGTGACCATTTCCGTGGAGGCGGCTTCGATCATGCTTGATTCCATGCCTGAATTGTTGCGCAGCCTTTTGACGAATTTGGTAGACAATGCCTTGAAAGCATGCAAAGAGGGCGACAGTATTACTCTGATGGCCGGTGAGGCTGAAGAAGATGTGATTCTTCGAGTGACCGACACGGGCCGAGGCATGAGTGCGGAAGAATTGTCACATATTATGGAACCGTTTTATCAAGTGGCTTATGCCCGTTCTCGGAGCGATGAAGGCGCCTATGCCGGTTTGGGATTGGGCTTGAGCATTGTGGATCAAATCGTCTCCAAACATCAGGGACAGATTCATTTTGAAAGCACACCGGATGCTGGCACTACAGTCATTGTTCGTCTGCCCCGTCATCATGAACCGTAAAGAAAAGGCGTCCTCTCAAAGACAATCGTTCATCTCTTGCGGAGAATTTCGGGCTGTTTCGGCAAAAAACTAATGCGAAATGTTATTGAACGTGTTATTATGAAGTTGTGTTTTTAGAGTATTGCACTCGCTAGGAAGAGTTGAGGAGGTAAGTGGATGAAAAAGATTAAAACGATTCTGGTGGCCAACCGCGGTGAAATCGCTATCCGCGTGTTCCGGGCCTGTAAAGAGTTGGGTATCAGGAGTATTGCCATTTATTCAGAAGAAGATAAGAATTCACTTTATCGCACCATTGCAGATGAGTCTTATCAGATTGGTAAAGGCAAGCTTCCGGTGGATGCTTATCTCGACATTGCTGAAATCATTTCACTGGCCAAAGCCAAAGGGGTGGATGCCATTCATCCGGGATATGGCTTTTTAGCAGAAAATGCTGAGTTCGCCGAATACTGCGAACGTGCCGGGATTATTTTCATTGGCCCCGACCATACCATGCTCAATGCTTTGGGCGATAAAATTCAATCAAAAATTGTGGCAAATTCGGTGAAAGTACCGACCATTCCGGGTATTGAAAAGCCTGCGCTTAATTTGGAGCAGGCCAAAGAATATGCCGAATTTTGCGGATATCCAATCATTTTAAAAGCCTCTGCCGGTGGCGGCGGCCGCGGCATGCGGGTGGTACATAACCCGGAAAATTTGGAACAAGAATATATCAGTGCGCGCAGTGAAGCAAAAAAAGCCTTTGGTATTCCTGATGTGTTCATAGAAAAATATATTGCAGAACCCAAGCATATTGAAGTGCAGGTGTTGGGTGATGCCCACGGCAACTTGGTGCATCTTTTTGAACGGGATTGTTCTATTCAGCGTCGTCACCAAAAAGTGGTGGAATTTGCGCCGTCTTTGGTGTTGACCGAAGCACAACGGGAAGCCGTTTGTCAGGATGCATTGAAAATTGCCGGTGCGGTAAACTATCGAAGTGCCGGTACCGTAGAATTTTTATTGGATAAAGACGGCAATCATTACTTTATTGAAATGAACCCGCGCATTCAAGTAGAACACTGCGTCACTGAAATTGTGACAGGGATTGATATTGTTCAAGCGCAAATTTTGGTGGCAGAAGGCTACAGGCTGGATTCACCGGAAATCAATATTCCCTCGCAGGAAGCCGTTCAAATGCGGGGCTATTCCATTCAATGCCGTGTCACCACAGAAGATCCCAACAATAACTTTGCGCCGGATACAGGCCATATCACCGTATACCGCTCCAGCTCCGGTAACGGCATTCGTCTCGATAGCGGCAATGCTTATACAGGTGCCTATATCAGCCCTTTCTATGACAGCCTTTTGGTTAAAGTTATTTCTTACAGCAACACCTTTGAGGGTGCGATTAACAAAGCCATTCGCGCCCTTCGCGAAATGAAAATTAAAGGCGTTAAGACCAACATTGGCTTCCTCATCAACTTGCTCAACACCAAAGAATTCCGTGAAGGTCATTGTGACACCGGCTTTATTTCTCGCACGCCGGAGCTCTTTGATATTCGTCAGTCCAACAATAAAGAACTGAAAGCACTCACATTTATTGCCAATAAAGTGGTGAATGTGACCAAAGGCGTAAAGCCGAACTTCGATGTGCCTCAAATTCCTCAGGTAGAC
>JAEZVS010000145.1 GCA_023443145.1 Bacillota bacterium
GCCGATGGCATCCATCGTTTGATAACCTTCTATAAAGCCGCCGCTGAACTGATTCACTGCACCGGTGTCAACCGGTGTCCCAATGGGATTGACGATGGCACCAATAATGATAATGGCCAGCATAATAATCAGCACAGGGGTTAAAATTTTACCAATAATATCCACCACAGCCAGCTGTTTGATGGTCAACGCCAAGGTTACACCGAAGAAAAGAATGGAAAAAATCCATGGCGCAATGGCCGTGGTGTGCGGCAAAATAGCCACTTCATAGGTTGTAGCGGCAACGCGAGGCACTGCAAAAAGTGGTCCGATAAAAAGGCAAATGAGTGTACCCAGAATCACAGAAAAATATTTCCCGATGGGGCGACCCATATCGTCAACACCGCCGCCGGCAGTAACCGTGGCAATGATCCCGAATACGCCGAAGCCAACGTCGGCCAGAACAAAACCCAGCAATGCCGCCAGCCACAGAACCCCTGAACCTAAGCCCAAGCTGGGTGGGAAAATCAAGTTCCCGGCTCCAAAGTATGTCGCAAAAATGGCAAATCCGACTGTAAGAATATATCCTAATGATGCTTTAGGTTGACTACTCATGATGATACCTCCCTGGTTGTTTTTTAATCACGAGTGTGGCAGCGACGATTGTTTTAAGAAATACCTAAGGCTTCTTCCGCTTTTTTGAAAATTTCAGCCATGCCCCCAATCTGTTTTTCATCGATGGCGCAAATGGCGATGCGCACCCCATCCCCCAGAGGTACTGTGAAGATGTCTTTTTCTCGAACTTTGGCAGCCAATGCTTCCGCTTCTGCATGATCTTTGGTCGGAACAAAAATGAAAAATCCGCTGTCATACGGACAAATGCGCAAACCCACTTCTTTGGCTTCTTTGGTAAACACTTCCGCACGCTTAGCCAAGGAATCAGCAAAAGCGCGTTGCTCATCTCGGAAGGCCGCTAATTTTTCCGGAGTGGAATACAGCTTGATCACCGTTTCCATGGCCGGTTTGGAGCAGTTGGACCAAACAGAACGGGCTGTGGCGCCATTGGCCAATACAAATTCTTCTTTGGCTTCTTCAGTGGGCGCCAGGCAAAGTTCCAGACCCAAACGATAGCCGTACATGGTATAGCCCTTACTCATGGAAGCACATACCACCCCCAACATGTTGGCCGGAAGATGAGAAAAAAGTGTAAAAAACCGACGCGCCTCTGCCGGCGCATAATCAATGTAAGCCACATCGCAGACAACCACCACGCCGTGTTCAGGATCCTTTTCAGCCAGCGCGCGCAATTCATCCATCAATCGCACCCATTCATCATACGTCACGCTAAAGCCGGTGGGATTATGCGCCGGCGTGTTTAACAATAGCATCAAATTTTCCTGAGTGCCGAAGATCGCCTTGCATTTTTCCAAACATGCATCCAGATCAAAGGAACCATCTGTCTTAAAGGTGTTAAACGTATCAATGCGGCGGCCATTTTCTGTAAGCAAGGCCTCATAATTACCCCAGTAATAATCGGTGGTCAAACACACATCGCCTTTGTTTAAATAATTATAAAATACATTGTGCAGAGCGCCGGTTCCGCCGGGAGTCGCCACCCCGTCAATAAAGGCATCCGGCCGGTATTCTCTCAGCACCGAATCGGTCATCGCTTCAATGTATTTAGGCATACCGTTGATGGGCGCATAATTGGCTTGAACTTGAAAGGGCACTTCCGCCAAAGCCGCTTCCACTGTTTTCATCGTTGCCAAGGTGCCATCCGGATTTAAAAAAGCACCAATGGTCGCATTGACGATATTTTCCTTACCAATTTCCGCAGCACGCTTTGCCGCCATGCCCCCATAAGCAAATATTGGATCCGGACCGCCCTTGCCGCGGGCATGTGATGCCAAAATACTCATAATCTTCCTCCTTAATCATTGGCCGAAATCTGTTGTGCGCGATAAATTAACTGAAAAATCCAGCAACATTTCTTGCTTTATTATATACCAGGTTTCGACAGTGGTCAACAAAAGTTGATTTTTTTCTTTAAATCAGTTTTTGATTTCGTTCTTTTTAGATAAGCAAACCCTCTTTTCTTCCACGTGTGCATCCGAGTAATAAGCCAATTGTAGAGCTTTCAGCAACATTACTCGCTGATTTCTGTTATCCAACATGCACTTTTTTTCACAGAAACCTTCACGTGAAAATTTCAACAAGCTGTGTATAAATACACTTATTCCATTCATTGTTGACTGTGCGGACGCTTTTTGGGGCACGAGCTTTGCATCATGATTATCATCCAATAAGAAGGGCATGTGCTCCTCTCTTTGCCGGAAACGTGATCCCAATAAAAAAGGCCGCTTTAGCGGCCGGTAAAATAGAGCTATTATGATTTGTGAAGGGTCGTTGTTTGCCATTCTTCGAGCTCTGCGGCGGGTACCGCATCTGTGACGCGGCGAATATAAATCAAAAAAAATCCGATCGCTGTAACCACAATGAGAGCATAGATGAGATGGAACGCCACAAAAAATCCACGACTTGCCAAGATGTCTGCATCCAGTCCGAAAGGCAATTGATGTAAAAGTTGAACATCAACCGGCGTCAGGTGATTGACAATCATCCGCAACGCTTCATAGATGGTCATTAAAAAGGCAGACTTAATGACCGATGGGCCCCGCCATGTATCCTCCACAGAAAGTGCCAATATAGTGGCCAGCCATCCGGCAGAAAAAGCCGCTATAAAATAAAGGGCCAATGATACATGGGGCCAGACAAATTCTGAGGGTGCCGGCGTCACAAACATTAAAACTGCTGCAGAAAAACCGATAATGGCGGCATTTTTTTGTAGTAGTTGAGATGGATATACCATCGTCGCCAACATTACGAGCTGGGCCAATCCTATCCATGTGAGAGGCAAGGCCTGAAAAACTCCCATATGGTAGGCGCGCCAAGCTGTAATACCTATAAAAGATAAAAAAGTCAGCACATAAAGGGGCCGCATCAAGCGGCCTTCCCAACGCAGCCGCCACTTCGGGGCATAACGCACATACCAGAGCACGCCCGCCGCAAAAAAGATCGCGGCAACCACATACATGGTTATGTTCGTTTCTTGTGTGTGTACTTCCGGTGTTTGACGAAAAAACCAAGCCAATTGAAGCATGCCCATCCCTCCCCTTCCAGTTTACGAAATGAGCCGATGGATGTCAATTGGAGGCGCGATTCAGACCTTTCACTTGCAGGGCGCGCATGGCATTGAGCACCGCCAAAAGAGCCACGCCCACATCGGCAAAAACTGCGGCCCACATGGTGGCCAAACCGGCGGCACCTAAGCAGAGCACCAGAGCTTTCACACTGAGCGCAAAGATCACATTCTGCCACACAATGGTTTGGGTGCGGCGGCTGATGGCGATGGCTTGCGCCAATTTTTGCGGTTCATCCCGCATCAACACCACATCTGCCGACTGAATGGCGGCGTCCGAGCCGATGCCGCCCATGGCAATGCCCACATCGGCACGAGCCAACACAGGTGCGTCATTGATGCCATCGCCCACAAAAGCCACTTGACCATCCTTTTGATCGGCTAAAATCTTTTCAAACAAATGCACTTTATCTTGAGGTAGGAGCTCGGCATATACATCATCAATCCCCAGTTCCCTACCCACCGCCTGCGCACTGGAGGCACGGTCTCCGGTGAGCATCACCAGACGGTCCACACCGAATGCGTGTAAAGACTGCAGGGCTTCACCGGCTTCCGGACGCAATTCATCGGCCACCACAATATGCCCGATATAGGCACCGTTCCAGGCCGCATAGACCACACTGCCCGTGGTGGAAACTTCCGGCAGAGAGACATCGGCCTCCGTCATGAGGGTGCGATTGCCCACCAAAAGGTCTCCCTCTCTGAACCGTCCCTGCACACCTTTACCGGGCAATTCCCGCATCCGCGTGATTTTCTGCGTACCCAAGCCTTTCTGACAAATGGCACGGGCAATGGGATGGTTGGATGCGCGCTCGGCACTTTGCACCACATCCAAAAGCTCAGCACTATCCACACCCGGTGCCGGAACCACCTCCGTAATCACAAAGCGCCCTTTGGTTAAGGTGCCCGTTTTATCAAAGACCACTGTGCGCACATGAGCCAAAGCTTCCAGATATTGACTGCCTTTTACCATAATGGCCGCTCCGGATGCGGCGCCAATGCCGCCAAAATAACTTAACGGTACAGAAATGACCAGCGCACAGGGACAAGAACACACCAAAAACAACAGGGCACGGTAAATCCAAGTGCGAAACGTGGCATCCGGCAGCAAAAGCGGGGGAAGCACCGCCAAAACAAGGGCCGCCAATACCACCGCCGGCGTATAGACACGAGCAAAACGCGTAATAAATCGTTCCATTTTAGATTTTTTTGCCGCGGCCATTTCCACCAAATCCATAATTTTAGACACCGTGGAATCTGCATAGTTTTTTTGCACCTTGGCTTGCAGCATTCCGTCTAAATTAATGCTTCCCGATAATATATCGTCCCCTTCCTGTACAAAACGCGGCAAACTTTCACCGGTCAACGCCGATGTATCCAGTTCGGCAGAGCCGGAAACAATTTGCGCATCTAAGGGCACACGCTCACCGGGACGAATATCGATCAGAGCATCCACCCTCACTTCTTCCGGATGGACTTCGGCTGTTCTGCCGTCGGATGACACCACACGGGCAAATTCCGGCCGAATGTTCATCACCTGACTGATGGATCGGCGTGACCGTTCAACCGCCAGGTCTTGAGCCAATTCACCCAGGCGGAAAAAAAGCATAACCGCCGCCGCTTCTTCCCAGGCCCCAATGGCAAAGGCACCCAAGGAGGCAATGCTCATCAGCATCGATTCATTGAACACATCGCCCCCAATCGTACTCTTGACGGCTGAAACGAGAATTTCTCCACCCACAATCAGATAAGCCAACCCGAACAAGGCCAGCGCCGGTAGGCTGTCGTGCGATGCCGCATGACCGCCCGCAAAAAAGACGGCCGCCAAAATAATTTGTACAAGATCCCGCTTATGCTCCCGCAGCCCTTCCCGCCAAGTGGCTTGGCTCGCCCCTCGGCGCTCGGATAGGGTCACTGTAATTCCTTCTTCAATGCGGTCGGCAATAGACTGAATGATCTCCCGCAGTTCATTTTGATTCTTTTGGCTGTCCACAGTGAGACGGCGATTGGCGAAATCCAAAAAAGCTTGCTCCACCCCTGCCGCACGTCCCACCTCGGTTGCAATTTTGGCGCCGCAATTGGCGCATCCCAGGCCGTTCAAGTCAAAATACTGCCAGGAAGCGGCTTCCTTTTGGGCGTTTGGGTGAACAGACATGCTCTTTTCCATAAAAATATCCTTCTCTCTATGTGATTCATTTCGTCACGCGCCTATCACTTACAGCTCGCTGACGAAACCGACGACAAGACCGCTACTCTTTTACGTGATCCAGACCTTGTGCAAAAAGCTGACGTACGTGATCATCATCCAAATTATAATACACCACACGCCCTTCACGGCGACTGGCAACCAGCCGCACTTGTTTTAACAGGCGCAATTGATGGCTGATGGCCGACTGGCTCATGCCTAAAAGCGCCGATATGTCACACACGCAGAGTTCTGCCGACGACAACGCCCATAAAATCCGCACGCGAGTTGGATCTCCCAGCATTTTAAATAGATCCGCCAAACGCGAGACCACATCCTGAGCAGGCATGGCGTTTTCTGCCTGCTCCAGCTTTTCTTTATGCACTTCATAAACAGTGCAGCTGTCTTTGGGTGATTGGGTCATAATGTCCTCCTTATCGTCCGCTTTTAAAATGGCGCTCTTTTTATATCGCCAACGCTGAGCGAACCCTTGAAAAGTATTTCAGCATCTGCTCCATGCGATTTCGATGCCGGCCGGCATCCGCTCTTCAATAATTATATATGAACAATTGTTCATGTGTTATTTTATATTCTATGCTTGCGGCTTTCTCCTGTCAAGCCTTTCGATGCCATTTATAAAAATTTCTGCACGTCAACACTCTGAGACTGTGTTATACTGATGCAAACTTGCAATCAATCGATCTGCAACCATTGGAGGAAGCTTTATGAATAAAAGAAAACTGGCCGAGGCAATGGCGGCAATTGTGGGAAAAAATCACGTTTTGTCCGACCCCATCGACTGTTTCGGCTACTCTTATGACAGTTCTCCGGAAGCGCTTTCTGCCGGATTTCAGCCGGATGTGGTGGTCAAAGCCTTCACCACCGAGCATGTATCACAAGTTTTGGCCTATGCCCATCATCATAAAATTCCGGTGACCACACGAGGCATCGGCAGCGGCCGCAGCGGCGGATCCATTCCCACCAGGGGCGGCATTGTGCTCAGTTTAGACGAAATGAACCGCATTTTAGAAATTGACGAAGACAATATGATGGTCACCACCGAACCGGGGGTGCGCACCAAAGATCTTTTCGATGCCTGCGCGAAGGTGGGCCTCTTTTATCCCCCGGATCCGTCCAGCCACAACTACTCCACCATTGGCGGAAACATTGCGGAAAATGCCGGCGGCATGCGCGCCGTGAAATACGGCGTCACATCCGCTTATGTCATGGCTCTGGAAGTGGTGCTGGCCGATGGACGGGTCATAGAATGCGGCGGCAAAATGATCAAAAATGTCACTGGATACAATCTGGTGCAGCTCTTTGTGGGTTCGGAAGGAACCTTGGGCGTGATTACGAAGGCAACGCTGAAACTGTTGGCCATGCCCAAATACACGGGCACCGCACAGGTGTGTTTTGAAAGTGTGGTCGATGCCAGCGCCGCCGTTTCATCGGCCCTTTCCGGCGGACTTACGCCCTCCGCTGCAGAAATCATGGATAAAATGGCCATTGACGCCGCTGAACGCTTTTTGGGTTTTATGCCGCCTCCCGATACTGAAGCCCTCATTCTCTTTGATGTGGACGGTCCGGATGAGTCCTCTATAAAAGGGCAGCTGGCGGCATTGGAAGAAATTTGCCGCCAACACCGCGCCACGGGATTTATTCGTGCACAAAACAAAAAAGAGGCCGATGCGCTTTGGCAGGTGCGCCGCAAATTATCCAGCGCCGTGGCCGCCATGGCGCCGGATAAAATTGGCGAAGATATTTCGGTCCCCCGCAACAAACTGCCTGAGATGGTGCAAGCCTTAGGGGAAATTTCTAAAAAGCACCGCATCAATCTGGCTATTTACGGCCATGCCGGAGATGGCAACATGCATCCGGCCTTTTTATGCGATTTATCCGATCCTGACGACAAACATCGATTGGATTTGGCCATTGATGATACCTTTAAAGCCGCAGTGGCTTTAGGCGGTACTCTTTCCGGTGAACACGGCATCGGCATCTCCAAACGCCCGTGGATTCGCACCGCTTTATCGGCCGATCTCATCGATGCGTCACTGGCCATAAAAGAGGCTCTGGATCCCCATCATATTTTAAACCCCGACAAAATTTTTTAACTTTCGAAATATATTCAGCATATAAGGTGAGAAAACCATGTCTAAAAAAATCGACAACAAGAAAATGCAGATATCGGCAAATGACGCGGCTCTAAAAGAAATTGTCAATCATTGTGACCGTTGCGGCGCCTGCACCAATGTATGCCCGCTTTATAAAGTACGCCCGATGGATCGCTCCACCGCCCGCGGAAAAATTGCTTTGACGCGCGCCGTCTTAGAGGGACTGATGCCCGACGGCCATAAGCGCTTACGCGATGCCATGGATTTTTGTCTGCTCTGCGGCGCCTGCACAGATGTGTGCCCCTCGAAGGTGATGACAGCCGACGCCATGATGCACATGCGGGAAAACATCGGTGCGCGTCACGGTGTGCGGCTGCACCACCGCCTGATATCCAAAGGAATGGGCGCGCGTAAAATACATCCACTTGGGCGCCGGGGTGTTGCTTTGGCGCAATATTTAAATATGCCCCGCTACACCAAAGGCCTTCTGCCCTCTAACGACCGGCGTTTAAGCGGTCTGGAAGGGGCCGGACGCTTCCGTCCCACTGCTCGATCCGGCGCTCGGGATGCCCAGCAGATACGCACGGTGGCCTATTTTGAGGGCTGCGCCATGCGCCTTTTTTTTCCGGAAGCCTCTAAAGCTTCTCGACGCCTCTTGAAAGCCTCCGGGCGCACACTTTTAGATATCCCCGCCACATGCTGCGGTGTACCACAAAAATCTCACGGAGAACGTCATGCTGCCGTGCGCCTCGCCAAAGAAAACATCCGGCGTTTCGCAGAAGCCGATGCCATTGTCACCGACTGCGGCAGCTGCGCCGCCAGTCTGGCGGAATATGCCCACCTTCTGGAAAAAGATGACGTATTCGGCGAGCGCGCTCGTCAATTCTCGCAGCGCATCTGGTCTTTGTCCGAATTTTTGGATGCCTGCGGCTACGAGCCCTCTCGACAAACAGAGTTGCGCATCACCTACCACGATTCCTGCCACCTGAATCGTTCCATGGGTGTCCGCAATGCCCCGCGGCGTTTATTGGAAAAAGCAGGCACCTATGTGGAGATGGATTTGGCGGATATGTGCTGCGGCGGTGCAGGCAGCTTCCAAATCGATTTTCCGGATGTATCGAAAGATATATTGCAACTGAAGTATGAAAGTGTCTGTCGTGCCCAAGCCGATATTTTAGTGGCCGAATGTCCCAGCTGTCTCATGCAATTGGGCAAATTAAACGCGAGCGGCCATTTAAAAGTG
>JAEZVS010000148.1 GCA_023443145.1 Bacillota bacterium
CGATGCCCACGTGTTTTTGGAAGAAGAAAAATTATGGTTGGCGGAAAAAGGCTTTCAACTCCCCTCCGCAGAGAAAAGTCGAGCATCTGAAGAAAGCTTGGCTCTTTATCATTTAATCACCCAGCCGACAGAGCGCTTGGTTATAAGCTGGCCGCTATCTGATCACAGCGGCCAGACGATGAATTCGACCAGGTGGCGCAATCGTTTGATGAGCAAGCTGAAGGAACCGCGCATTCAGCTGGCAAGCGAACTGAGTGAGCGTCTCAAAGACTTTAGCCGAACGGTGGCCCTGCAATGGACCATGGCCCGCTTTCATGCGCAGCAAGACATAGGTATGGTGGAGAAAACAAACGATGTGCAGGCGCAAATGCTGGCCGATTATTTGACGTATTTTTTAAAGAAAGATCCAAAGCCATCTCGAGTCTTTTTGGAAGCAGGCCTCAATCGCGACGGTCTGCGTGCGCCGTTGTCATCGGAAGTGGCAAAAAAATTGTACCGGTCGATGTCTCGGGGAAAAACGAGTATAAGCGAGTTGGAACAGTTTCGCGCTTGTCCTTTCCGGCATTTTATGCAATATGGTTTGCGGCCGGTTTCTGATGAAGAAATGGATATTGCACCTTATGAAACAGGCATCTTTGTGCATGCGCTTCTGCGCAGACTGATTGATGAACATGATGTGCGCACGCTCAGTAACGAGGCGCTGCATGACATTTTAACGCGCTATGTGCAAGAAGAAGAGGCGCATGCATTCGACGGTTTTCGACGAGCAGACAAACGCAACAAAGGGCTTTTGCAAGCTGTGACCAAGCAAATCTTTCATACCGCCGGCCATGTGGTGCGTCAATTGCAGGAAGGTGCGTTTACACCGTTGCATGAAGAGTTCTCATTTCGTGCGGGAGACCACATCCCGGATTTGGTGCTGAACCTAGGCGATGAAACGTTGGTATTGGAAGGAACCATCGACCGCATTGACGGTTTTCAAAATGCGGTGCGCGTCATTGATTATAAAACAGGCATCAAAGGCTTTGACCTAACGCGCTTGGTGGATGGTTTGGATTTACAATTGATGCTTTATCTACGGGTGGCTTTGGGTCTTTCAGATGATTGTCATATTGCCGGCGCATTTTACCTTAATTTAAGCGATCCCCTGGTTTTGGATGAAACCGATGACCCGGCGAAAATAGAACAAGAACTTGTAAAAGCCATTCTTATGGATGGGTTGATTGTAAAAGATGAACGCATCATACAAGCAATGGATGGCACCGCTATAGATGGCAGTCCGCGGGTGTTGCGTTTCCGTGCTGCTGGGGGACGCCGTAAAGACATGACCACTTGTGACAATGTGCTCAATGAAGAAATCATTCGCGCGCTTTCTGATCGCTCGCTTCAGTTGGCGGAACAGATGGCCCGTGATATTCGTCGAGGCATCATTCAGCCTCATCCCGCAGAGATAAAAAATCAGTCCAGCTGTGATTACTGCGAGTGGCGCCCCGTTTGTCGTTTTGAACCAGGAGATATTGTGCGGGAAGTGGCCACGGCCAATTGGGATGACTTACCAAAGCTTTTAAGTGAGGAGGCGACGAAACATGCTTGATGCGGCAAAAAGCTATACCGATGCACAAAAGCAGGCCATCACCCATCGCGGTGCACATATGTTGGTATCTGCAGCAGCCGGCAGCGGCAAAACCATGGTGTTGGTGGATCGCATTGTATCGATGATCTGTCATGACGGGGTGCCCTTGTCGCAGATGTTGGTCGTAACTTTTACCAATGCCGCTGCAGGTGAAATGAAAGAACGTCTGGCGGCCGCTTTGGAAGAAGCGATGGCATCGGCAAATGAACGGCAGGCTTTCATCAAAGAGCAGCTGGATGCCTTGCCCCGGGCGCACGTCTGCACCATGCATGCCTTTTGCAGCCACGAATTGAGACGATATTATCATTACTTGGATTTGGATCCGAATTTTCGAATTTTAGTGGGCCAGCAGGCGGATACTCTTCAAGACCAGGCAATGACCGAAGTTTTTGAGGAACGGTACGAAATGGAAGACAGGGCCTTTTTAGAATTGGTGGAGGCCTATGGTGTGCGATTTAAAGATGATGCGATACGTCGTATGGTGCATCAACTTGCCCGTATGGCAGATGCCTCTACAGACCCTACGGCATGGTTGAATGCCATTATTGAAACGCCTGATGACGTCATACCCGCTCAGTTTGAACAGCTTTTTAAAGAGCTGGTCAGCCGGCGCCTAGATGATATGGCCGCCGCCTTAGATAAAATGGCAGAGCTTATCGATGACAACGATGGCTTGCAACCCTATGGCGACACTTTGGCTGCCGATTATTTTCTCTATGAGCAGTTGAAAAAAAGTCTGCATGGTCCTATTAAATCTTTGATAGATCAGCTCCCCGAATTATCAATGAGTCGATTAAAGACGCTGCGTAAAGAGGAGAAAGAAACGGTTGCCGATGAAGCTGCTCTTTTTAAAAAGTGTCGAGAAAATGGGTTTAAAAAAACATTAAAAGATATGCAGGCCTGGATCCCCTACGGAGGCTGGGCCCGGATTAAGGGGGATCAATTGTTAACGGCCCCGTATTTGAATACGTTGGTGGGTTTGACTAAAGATTTTCGTGAAGGCTATCAGGCGCTGAAAAAAGAAAAAAACGCCTTGGATTTTACCGACTTAGAGCATGGTATGCTGCGTCTCTTGTCGGTCCCGGAGGCGCATACGGCGCTTTGTAACGAAGTACAATGGATTTTTTTTGATGAATATCAGGATGCCAATCCTATTCAAGAGACTATAGTCCAAAAGTTGCAGGGTAAAGGCAACCTCTTTTTTGTCGGTGATGTGAAGCAGGCCATTTATAGATTCCGCCAATCGGATCCAGCGCTTTTCAACCGGCGTTATGAACGCTATAGACGAGAAGATAATAACGGAGAGGTGCTGGTGCATCTATCGGAAAATTTTCGCTCGCGTAAAGAAGTTTTGGATTTTTCCAATGCCCTGTTTTCCATGCTGATGACGGAACAACTGGGTGATATTGACTATTGTTCGCCGGGGCAGGCGCTGGTACCCGGACGT
>JAEZVS010000160.1 GCA_023443145.1 Bacillota bacterium
GCCTTCTTCAGTAGAAGCAAAGCCGCATTGAGGGCTGAGGCAAATTTGGTCCATGGGCACAAGCTTGGCTGCTTCTTCCACACGGCGAAGCACCGTGTCTCTATCTTCCATGACTCCGGTTTTGGTGGTGACCAACCCCAGCACAATCTTTTGATTTTTTAAATGGCGCAAAGGCGCAAAACTGCCGGAACGCTCGTCGTCGTATTCTAAAAAGAAGCCGTCAAAGTTTTCCATGCCCAGCAAACGTTCTGCGATGACTTCGTAAGAGCCTTCATAAAGCCAGTTGCTCATAAAGTTGCCTTTGCACATATGGGTGGTGAGGCTCATGTCGCGGGGACGCTGGGCGATGGCTCTTTCCATCACATCGGCAAAGCGGTTGATGAGCGTGGGAATATCATAGCCTAAGTCGGTCAGGCTTTTGGCGTGTTCCGCCGACATAAAGGAACCCCAGCTGGTATCGTCCAACTGTAAATAGCGGCAACCTGCATCATAGAACGCACGAATGGCATCCTGATAGGTTTTGACCAACGCTTCTTCAAAGGCTTCAACATTTTTATATACAGGACGAGCGCGATACTGAGGGGCCTTGAGCATACAGCTTAGATAGATCATACCCGGACCGGGAATGGTCTGCTTCACCAATCGATCGCCGGCAATGGCCTGATTGCGGCGATAATGCTCTAAAAACGGATGGTCGGCAGTAAAAGCCAGGGGACCGCTCACATAGGCGCTTTCCATCTTGCGTCCGGTGGCGCCGAAACCGTCCACCACAATGTCGTACTTGGTGATGCCCGAAAGACCGGCAATAAAATCGAGATGCCACCACTTGCGCCGAAATTCGCCGTCGGTGACGGCGTTGAGCCCAACTTCGGTTTCCTTATCCATCAAATCGGAAATGGCCTTGTCTTCTATTTCCGTAAGAGCGGCCCGATCTATTTTGCCATCTTTAAAATTCTTGCGTGCTTCTTTCAGCTCCGGCGGTCGCAAAAAACTGCCTACGATATCAAAACGAAAAGGTGCATTCGGCATGACGATGTCTCCTCCCAATGAATTGATTTAAAGGTGCGGATCGTCCGCATCTTTAAGGTTATGTGGCCCATGGGGCATTTATTTTTTGTCAAAAATAATATCATAGAGATGCATGGCATCTTCAAAAACAGGGTGATAGTTTTGGGTATCGCCGCGGGCACGGAGCGTCACCGCAATGGCTTGGCGCCCATCGGTTGAGCGTGCCACAGAGGCCAGGCAAAGACCCGCCTCCGGCGTATAGCCCGTCTTGCCGCCAATAATGTTATACGGATGACGTTTGAGCTCGTCAGCAAAAATCTTTTCCTGCACCGCCACCGTATGGGAAAAACTAAGCCCTTTGGGGTGCTGCGCGGTGGGCGCCGTGGTGTGGCTCTTGGCCGTCACCACTTGGCGAAAGGTTTTGTTTTTCATGCCTTCTCGAAGAAGAAGGGCCATGTCTTTAGCCGTCGTCACCTGTTTGGGATTGTGGGCCCCGGTGGCGTTGGTAAAGTAGGTGTTGGTCATGCCCAGTTTTTCTGCGGCTTGATTCATTTTGCGCACAAAAGCGCCCATATCATCGGCAGAAATCAGGGCCAGGGTTTGGGCGGCATCGGCGCCTGAGGGTAAAATCATGGCATAGAGCACATCTTCCAAGGGCAAGGCTTCACCCGGTATCAATCCGGCAACGGCCAAATCTTCTTTTTCCAAATTCTGAAACGCCGCTTCCGGCACCACCACTGTGCGTTTTAAGTCTTTGTTTTCCTGCAGAGCCACATAAAGGGTCATAAGCTTGGTGAGACTGGCGGGATAATGTTTCTCGTCCGCCTTTTTGTTGTAATAGACTTTGTCGCTTTCCATGTCCACCAAAATACCCGCATCGCTTTGAATGGCCACCTGCTGACCGGACATACTCGGCGACACCGGATTTTCCGAAAGTATTTCTACTCCGTCATCGGCCGGCGACACCAATCGCACCACACCTGCCACGAAAAGGAGCGCCATCACCACCAAAAGCACCTTGGCGCGCAGCTTCATGCGCATCCGGCGGCGGCGAGGTGTGCGGGCAGAAGAATTTGTCACCGATTCTTCGGCCGCTTTCTTACGGCGATAGGCCTCATCCAAACGGGAAGGCCGCCGCCGCTCCGCCAAACGAGCCGCCTCCGCCTGCCGCCATTCGGCATCATATTGTTTGTTGTAGGGCCGATGGCCGCTTCCGCGATATTGAGCCGACGGCGACGGGCTTCTTGAAGCGCGGTAGAAATACTCTTGAGTGTTTTCCGGCAATCGGCTGCGGACGGTATCGCGGGCAGGCCGGGTTTGATGAGGGATATCTCTGCGTTCTCTACGCGGCTCAGGCATAGGCCACCACACTCACCCAACGGCCATTGGCATGCACGGTGCTCGTCACATAACGAAAGCCTGCCTGTTTTAACCGACTTATGAGTTCATCGTTTGAATAAAAGGCGATGGGAATCAGCGCCTGAATGGCTGCATGTTCTTCCGGATTGTCCGAAGTGCGGTGATCTTCGTTGCAGATCATAAAGGCCCCGCCGGGACGCAACACCCGATATACTTCTTGAAAACAGCGGTCCAAATTCGGCCAATAATAGATGGTCTCGAAAGCCGTCACCACGTCAAAATAATCATCGGCAAAAGGCAGCGCATCCGCACCGGCTTCCAATATTATGCTTTTTCCGCGCAGCAAGGCCGGCGCATTCCAACGCCGTGCTTCCGCCACTGAAAGGGGCGACAAATCCACACCTGCAGAAAAACCGCCATGAAGGCGGCGACGCAGCCGGGCCACGTTCCGTCCGCCGCCGCAGCCCACATCCAGTGCCCGCGCGCCTTTGACCGCACCGAGGCTGCGAAAGCCCCAGCGCGACAATTGAGAATGAAAGAGATTCATTTTTAGAATCATCAAGCGCCCCCAAAAGGGATCATGGGGCAAGTTGGCATTTTTTATGAGTTGAGTGATTCTCACCAAAGACACCTCTATTCTACAGGCTGAGCAACATGTTATCTGCGGCGGGCGGCAATTTCTTCACAAAGAGCCGTTAAGAATGCATCCGGATTTTGGGAACCTTGGTCGCCGTTCTTATAAGAACGCACCGATACCGTGCCTTCTTCCGCTTCTTTTTGACCCACCACCAGCATATACGGCACTTTTTGTACGGTGGCTTCACGAATCTTATAGCCCACTTTTTCGTTGCGGCCATCCACCGTCACCCGCACCCCGCGGGCCTTCATTTGATCTGCCAGCGTGCGGGCATAAGCTCCCTGATCGTCGGTGATGGGAAGAATGCGCACCTGTTCCGGTGCAAGCCAGGCCGGAAACGCTCCGGCAAAGTGTTCCACCAAAATACCGATAAAACGCTCCAAACTGCCCATGATGGCGCGATGCACCATAACGGGGCGGTGTTTTTCACCGTCTTCACCGATGTAGGTCATATCAAATTTTTCGGGCATTTGGAAATCCAACTGAATGGTACCGCATTGCCAGGTTCTGCCGATGGAATCTTTTAAGTGGAAATCGATTTTGGGGCCGTAGAACGCACCGTCGCCGGGGTTGATCTTGTAGTCTTTACCCACTTTTTCCAGCGCATTTTTCAAACCTTCCGTGGCTTTTTCCCAAAGTTCATCAGAACCCATGGCATCTTCCGGTTTGGTGGACAGTTCCACCGCATATTCAAAGCCGAAGGGCGAATAGATGTTGTCCACCAGCTGCATCACCCCGATGAGTTCTTCTTCAATTTGGTCTTCCCGCATAAAGATATGGGCATCGTCCTGGGTAAAGGCGCGCACGCGCATCAGGCCGTGAAGTGCGCCGGAAAGCTCATGCCGGTGCACCAACCCCAATTCGGCCCAACGGATGGGCAAATCGCGATAACTGTGCAGATCTTCATTATAGAGTAAAATGCCGCCCGGACAATTCATCGGTTTAATGGCATAGGGTGATTCGTCAATTTCAGTAAAATACATGTTTTCTTTGTAATGATCCCAGTGCCCGCTTTGCTGCCAAAGGCCCCGGCTCATAATCATGGGCGTGCGCACTTCCCCATAATTGGCTTCCCGGTGCAACTCGCGCCAGAAGTTTTCCAGTTCATTGCGAAGCACCATCCCCTTGGCATGGAAAATGGGAAAGCCCGGCGCCTCGTCCACAAAAGAGAACAGGTCCAGTTCTTTGCCCAAACGGCGATGGTCACGGCGTTTGGCTTCTTCCAAACGGAAAAGATATTGATCCAGCGCCTCTTGATCGGGAAAGGCGGTGGCATAGACCCGCTGCAGCATTTTATTGTGCTCATCTCCGCGCCAATACGCCCCGGCGATGCTCATCACTTTAAGGGCCTTCACCAAACCTGTACGCGGAAGATGGGGACCGGCGCAAAGATCCATAAAATCGCCGCTTTCGTAAAGAGAAATATCCTCATCTTCAGGCAGATCGTTGATGAGCTCCACTTTGTAAGACTCGTTCTTTTCTTGGAACAAGCGCAGCGCTTCTTCCCGGCTGATGATTTTTTTCTCAAAACGGGCATCCCGTTTGATGATTTTTTTCATCTCTTTTTCAATGGCCGGAAAATCGTCGGGTACGAAGGTGTGGGGGCTGTCAAAATCGTAGTAAAAGCCGTCTTTGGTGGCCGGCCCGATGGCCAGCTTGGTGCCGGGAAAAAGATTCTGCACCGCCTGGGCCAAAATATGGGAAGATGAGTGATGAAAGACCCGTTGGCCATCTTCGTCGTCAAAGGTGAGCAGCTCAAGTTCTGCACCGTCGGGCACTTGGGCCATAAGATCCTGCACCTGACCGTTTACACGCGCAGCCACAGCTGATTTGGCCAGATTTTTCGATATGTCTTTGGCAATGTCCAATGCATTCATTTCTTTGTCGTAAGATCTCACACTGCCGTCTTTTAATTGCACCTGCATGGGTACGCCTCCTTAAAATGTCACTGATCAAAATATACAAAAAGGCGCCCTCATCCCATTGGGACGAGAGCGCTGTATTCCCGTGGTTCCACCCATATTGACTGCCTGTGCAGCCCACTTAAAAGCCGATAACGGCGGCGGCCGTCTGCGGTTGTCCCGCAGCCGCTCCGAGGTGGTGGCTCCTTGCGGCCGATCGTCCGTTGCTCTCACCATGCAACAGTCTCTGTAACGTTGAACACAGGGCGTCCTCTTCGTGGCGTTTATATATTGGAGATAATATAGCATTAAATACCCAAAAAGTCAAGGGCGGTCATTGTTAACCAGTTTTTCATTATTGGTTGACAATGGCCGCCACCCTCTGTATGATGGACACACATCAACATAGAAAAGAGGATCCTTATGACAGAACCGAAAAGCAAATCCCGTGCCCGTCTGTCGGCACGAGACATGAGTTTGGCCGCTATTTTTGTAGCCCTCATCACCGCCGGCTGTTTTATCCGCGTGCCCTTGCCGGTGATTCCCTTTACTCTGCAATTTTTCTTCACTACCTTGGCCGGAATGATGCTGGGGCCGCGCCTGGGCGCCATCTCGGTGGCCACCTATGTGGCGCTGGGCCTTTTGGGGCTTCCTGTGTTCACTGCCGGAGGCGGCCCTGCCTACGTGCTGCAGCCCAGTTTCGGTTATTTGCTCGGCTTCATTTTGGGAGCTTGGCTCACCGGGCGGGTGGCTTTCGGCGGCGCGCCTTCCATGCGCCGTCTGGTGGCCGCCGCTTTGGCGGGAATGGCCGTTGTATACGCCCTGGGCCTTGTCTATGTGTGGCTCATCAGCCATTTTTATCTGGGCAACAACATGAGCCTGTGGTCTCTTTTGCTCTACGGCTTTTTTCTGGCGGCTCCCGGTGATGCGGCTCTGTCTTTCCTGGCAGCGGCCGTGGCGCTTCGCTTGCAGCCGACGCTGGCCCGTCTTCAAAGAAAGTCATCATCTCAGTAATCGGCTCACGACCAAAGGAGGCGTTTATGATTCACACCATGTCTGCCAAAGCTCTGGCCCATGACGTGCTCTACGGACACATGGTCACCAAAAAAGAGGCGCTGGCGCTTTACAACACACCCTTAGACGAATTGACACAAGGCGCCGAGACCATTCGTCGGCACATGTGCGGCAACGGCTTTGATTTGTGCACCATTGTCAACGGCAAAAGCGGCGCCTGTAGCGAAAACTGCACCTTCTGCGCCCAATCGTCCTGCAGCCGTGCCGATATTGCCGTTTATCCTCTGATGACGAAGGATGAGATTGTAGCGGAAGCCCGCCGGCAAGATGCCGCCGGCGTATTGCGCTTTTCCATCGTCACCTCAGGGCGACGCCTATCCGCTAAAGAGGTGGACGACATGTGCGACGCCATCCGGCACATCCGCGCTGAAACAAGCCTCTCGGTCTGTGTGTCTTTCGGTCTTTTAGACGAAGCCGCTTTCATTCAATTAAAAGAAGCGGGCGCATCCCGCGTGCACAACAACTTAGAGGCCTCTCGCCGCTTTTTTCCCAAAATCTGCACCACCCACAGCACCGATGATAAAATGCGCGCCATCCGCGCCGCACAGAAGGCAGGATTGAGCGTATGCAGCGGCGGCATTTTAGGATTGGGAGAAACTCGGGAAGACCGCATAGATCTGGCTTTGGAACTGCGCGAGCTGGGCATTAAAAGTGTGCCGGTGAACATACTCAACGCCATCGCCGGCACACCGTTGGAAGGGCGCCCTCCTCTTTCCGGCGAAGAAGTGGTGCGCACGGTGGCCATCTTTCGTTTTCTTTTACCGGATGCGGCCATTCGCCTGGCCGGCGGACGCGGCCTTTTTACCGACAAAGGCCGTGCCGCCTTTAAAGCCGGCGCCAATGCCGCCATCACCGGCGACATGCTCACCACCGCCGGTATCTCCGTGGAAACCGATAAAGCCCTTTTAAACGAATTGGGATTTGAGGTGCGTTATGACGATGAGTAAAGCGCTTTTTGTCATCGGCACCGGCACCGAGGTGGGGAAGACCTATGTGAGCGGCCTCATTTTACGTGCCTTGACTGGCGCCGGCCTTCGGGCAGGCTACTTTAAAGCGGCCATGAGCGGAAACCTGCGCGACGAAAAGGGCCGTCTCATCCCGGGAGACGCGCGGCAGGTGCAGCGCATGGCCCATCTCAAGCAATCTGAAAAAAACATGTGCCCCTATGTGTACGAGGCGGCCGTCTCCCCGCATCTGGCCGGGCGCATGGAAGGACGGGCCGTCGACGAAGGCACGGTGATGACGGCTCTGGCGGCGGTGCGTGCCGAATATGACTATGTGCTCATTGAAGGCTCCGGCGGCATCTTTTGCCCCCTACGGGTGGATGGCGAGGACCGCTACGATCTTCCGGATTTTATTCGCGCCGTGGGCGCCCCGCTCCTTATGGTGGCCGATGCAGGCCTGGGCACCATCAATCAGGTGGTGCTGACCCAGACTTATTTATTGAACCGGGGCTTTCAATTGGCGGGGCTGGTGCTGAATCGCTTTGATGAAGCCGATCCCCTGCACCAAAACAACTTGGCCGAATGCATATCTCTCATCCATCCGCCCCTCACCTGCACCGTACCCGTCGATGGCGCTGACCTTTCGGCGGACCCTGCCGCACTTATTTCCTGCTTTCAATAAGGAGGCTTTGTCATGCTTTGGTATCCTTACGAACAAATGAAGACCATGCGCCCGCCCTATCCAATCTCCGGCGCTCAGGGTATTTATTTGGAAACCGACAGTCGCCGCCTCATCGATTCGGTGTCTTCCTGGTGGAGTGTCATCCACGGGTACAATCACCCTCGCTTAAACGCGGCGCTCCACGACCAAATCGATCGCTTTGCCCATGTGATGCTGGGCGGTCTCAGCCATGAACCGGCCGAAGCGCTGGCCCAAAAGCTGGCCGACTGGCTGCCGGGCAGTCTGAACCACAGCTTTTTTTCCGACTCGGGCAGTGTGGCGGTGGAAGTGGCTCTTAAAATGGCCCTGCAATATTATATGAACCTGGGCGAAGGCGGGCGCACCAAAGTGTTGGCCTTAAACCACGCCTATCATGGCGACACCTTTCAAACCATGGCCGTGGGCGACGATGAAGATTATCATTTCGTGCTGAAAGCCTATGGTCCCTCGCCTCATGTCATTCACATTCCCACAGACATCCCAGCCTTGGAAAAAGCCTTTGCCGAGCACCATCACGAGCTCAACGCCATGATTGTGGAACCTTTGCTCCAAGGGGCCGGCGGTATGCGCGTCTATGATGTGTCTTTTTTAGCCCGCGCACGAAAGCTCTGCGATCAATACGGCGTGCTTCTCATCTTTGACGAAGTGGCCACCGGCTTCGGGCGCACCGGCCACCGCTTTGTCTCCGATCTGGTGACACCCGATATTCTCGTCTTGGGCAAGGCCCTCACCGGCGGTTACATGGGTCATGCCGTCACGGTGGCAAATGACCGTGTATTGCAAGCCTTTTGGAGCGATGAGGCCGGTCACGCCCTCATGCACGGTCCCACATTTATGGCCAATGCCCTGGCATGCCGGCTGGCGCTGGCATCCATTGCCCTTTTTGAAGAAGAAAGCTACATGGATAAAATCCGTCATATGGAAAAAATATTGCACCGAGAATGGCAAGGCTTTACCGCGCCCAGCGTCCGAGACGTGCGCATCTTGGGACCGACCTTTGCCATTGAAGTGGATGATCCTCGGCGTTTGTCGGGCTATCAGGCCTTTGCCTATGACCGCGGTGTTTTTGCCCGTCCCTTTTTAAACGTGTGCTATGCCATGCCGCCCTACATTATTGATGATGCCGCACTCGTACACATCATCGACACCGCCAAGGCTTGGTTTTTGCAAGATTGACAAAGGCGTTCGCCAATTCTATACTTATTTTAATCACATTCTGACAAAAATGAGGAGTATGGTATGGAAAAACGCAAGCGCATTTTAACAGGCGACCGCCCCACCGGCCGCCTACATATCGGACATTACGTGGGCAGTCTGTCCAGCCGGGTGCGGCTGCAAAAAGAATACGACAGCTTTATTGAAATTGCTGATATTCAAGCCCTCACCACCCATTTTGAACGCCCTGAGCTCATCTCCGACAGTATTTTGCAAGTGGCCATGGACAACCTGTCGGTGGGGTTGGATCCCAATGAAGTCACGATATTTCTGCAATCTCAAATTCCGGCAATTGCCGAACTGACTGTCTTCTACTCAATGCTGACCACCGTCAACACTCTGCGCCACAATCCCACCGTTAAAAGCGAAGCCGCCCAATACGGCTACGACGACATGACCTACGGCTTTTTAGGCTATCCGGTGAGCCAGGCCGCCGACATCACCTTCTGTTCTGCCGATCTGGTGCCGGTGGGCGAAGACCAGCGCCCCCATATTGAGCTTTGCCGCCGTCTGGCCCGACGCTTTAACGAAATGTATTCCCCTGATGAACCTCTCATCACCGTGCCGGATATTTTAATCGGCGAGTTTCCGCGCTTACCGGGATTGGACGGCAATGCCAAAATGGGCAAAAGCTTAGGCAACGCCATTTACCTCTCCGATACTCCGGACGTGGTCAAGGAAAAGGTGATGAATGCAGTGACCGATCCGTCCCGCATTCGCAAGACCGATCCCGGGCATCCGGATATTTGCGTGGTGAGCACCTATCACCAAGTGTTTACACCGCAAGAGCATGAAGACATCTGCGCCCGCTGTAAGGCCGGTGAAATTGGCTGTGTGGCTTGTAAAAAACGGCTGCTCGAGAGTTTGGAAACCTTACTCAACCCCTTCCGCGAACGCCGCGCTTATTACGAAAATCATATAGACGAGGTGCGCCAAATCATTGCCGCCGGCAATGCACGCGCCAACGAAATCGGCGACGCCATGAGCGCCCGCATGAAAGAATGCATGCATCTCACTTTATCAGGCGCCGGCAAATGAGCAGGCCTTTCATCGCCTTTGAGGGCATTGACGGTTCCGGAAAGAGCACGCAACTGCAACTTTTGGCCCAGCGCTTAACGGACGAAGGCCGAAATGTTTTTGTTACCTGCGAGCCTTCCCACGGCCCCGTGGGCCGTTTCATTCGCCGGAGTTTGCGCGACGATAAGGCCCTGGATGCCCACACTTTGGCCCTTCTTTTCACAGCCGACCGTCTGCTTCACATTGAAGACATGCGCGCCGCCATGGAAGAGGGACAAACGGTGCTCTGCGATCGCTACGTACTTTCTTCCATGGCCTACAACGGCATGGATCTTTCTGAAGACTGGGTGGCCACTTTAAACGCACCGGTTCTCGACCGTCTGCTGCCCGATGCCGTCATTTTAATCGACATATCCCCTGAATTGGCCATGGCGCGCATCCGATCGCGCGGTGATGCCGCCGAACGTTACGAAAAAATCGACGCTTTGGCAAAAATTCGCGCCGCCTATTTGCGCTTGGCAAAAACGGCGACTTTTCCGGTGTATGTGCTGAACGGCGAGCAGCCGGTCCCAGCGCTGGCAGAGGAAATTTTTGCAGCCCTATCTCCGTGGTTGAACAAATAATAGGCAAAAAG
>JAEZVS010000025.1 GCA_023443145.1 Bacillota bacterium
GGCAGGTGATCACCCGAGTGGAACTGCCGCTGAGTCTTTCCGTGATTATGGGCGGCGTGCGCAATGCCTTGGTGCTCGCGATCGGCATTACGGCCATCGGCACTTTCATCGGCGCCGGCGGCCTGGGAGACATTATCACGCGCGGTATTAACGTCACCAACGGCGGGGCCATAATATTGGCCGGGGCTTTGCCCTGTGCGCTGATGGCCGTCATTGCCGATGTCTCTCTCGGGCTGTTGGAACAGCGGCTGGATCCCCTCGCCAAACGGAGAGGGCGAAGGGCATGAAAGCGTTTTTGCACAACGATTGGCAGGATGTGCTGTCCGATCAGTTTGATATGCCCTATTATCAGGCCTTGCGTACGTTTTTAAAAAGCGAATATGCCCATCATCGCATTTACCCGCCCATGGGTGCCATCTATAACGCTCTTCATGCCACACCTTATGCGGATACCCGCGTGGTGATTCTGGGGCAAGACCCTTATCACGGCGCCGGTCAAGCCCATGGCTTGTCTTTTTCCGTACAGCCGGGCGTGACACCGCCGCCGTCGCTGCAAAACATCTTTAAAGAGCTGGTGGCCGATGTGGGCTGTGCGCATCCTCGGAGCGGGTGCCTTCAAGGCTGGGCTGCCCAAGGGGTGCTGCTCTTGAACACCACCCTTACGGTGCGGGAAGGCCGGCCCAAAAGTCACGCCGGTCAAGGTTGGGAGCAGCTGACCGATGCCATCATTCAGGCGCTTTCCGCGCGGGAAACGCCGGTGATGTTCATTCTCTGGGGGGCCCATGCCCAGTCGAAAATCGCCCTGATTGACACCGGGCGTCACCACATCATTCAAAGTCCCCATCCCAGTCCTTTGTCGGCCCATCGCGGCTTTTTCGGGTCACGGCCCTTTTCTCGGGCCAACGCCTGCCTGACTGCCGACGGGTTGCCGCCCATTGACTGGTGCGCCACCGATGACGATACCTATAAAGACGGGCCTTAAGGTGACGCGTACAGAAACGTTTATTTTTAGTCCATCTCAACTGCCGAAAGTGCGGCGACAGTTGGGGTGGCTTTTTTTGTTCCACGAAAAAAACTCCGCAGATGCGGAGTTTACAGGCCAATATGAGTATCAACGGGCGTATCGCCCTCCAGATTTTTGTAATAGCGCACATGGGTGTGCATAAAGCCTTCGCGTTCGTAAAAACGATGGGCGTCGGCGCGCAATTTATTGGTGGGCACTTCAATGTGCGCAGCACCGTGGGCGCGGGCCAGTTGGCAGCAGGCGTCTAGCATTTGACGGCCGATGCCCTGGTTCCTTTGGGCAGGATCCACCACAAATTCAAGAATTTCCGCCACGGTGGCACAATGGTGCAGCTGCTTTTCAAAGCGGACGGTGAGATAGCCGATGGCTTCATCTTTTTCATTGGGATAAACCAGACACGCATAGCGCCGGTCGTGGATGATGTTGGAATAAATGATGCGGAAATCGTCGGCAGGAAGGCGGCGCTTTTCTAAAATGCAAAGCAGACGATAAATCATCACCAAGTCGTGGCGGGCAGCAAAACGGGTCATGAGGCTTCTCCTTTCAAAATATCTGCGCTTATTATAGCATAGAAGAGAGGGCGAAAAAAGATGATTTCTGCGCCAATCATGCCTCCATCAGGCCCGCCGCCGGCGCAAAGAGAATGACATAAAAAAGCGCTCGGAAGAAAGGCTCCGAGCGCTTTCTTTCAGCATTTGCTGTGGGCCATTTGGTAGTTTCTGGCCACGTCGATAACGTTTCCGGCCAGACGGACGGCGCCGTCTTCCGCCGGATAGTAGCACAATGATTTTTTGCGGCTGATGGTGATTTCATGGCAGCATTCGGGGCAGAAGTAACGATTGAGGCCAATTTTTCCCATCGGATGATGACCGCAAATAGGACAATTTTGCTCTTTCATAACCGTCTCTCCTTTCAACGGTTCCGAGGAACCTAAGACACGTGGGTTAAGCGTCGGCATGTGCGCTGCTGATGTGTGCGGGTACTTTGCCGGCGAAGAATGCGCGGTTGGTGATCAGCAGGTTGTCGGGGCTGGTGATGATGTAGCGGTCATCGATGAAAACACCCAGATTGCCGATAAAATCTATGCTGATGCTGTCTTGGGTGAGAATGCGCTGGATTTCAGCCGGATCGGTAATGGTGGCGACAAGTTTTTCGTAATTTGCCGCTTGTGTGCCGTCTTTAACGGCGGCGGGGTCGGCATCTTGCGGGAACATGGTGCGCACTTCCAGTGTTTTCACCACACTGCCGGCCAGGTCGGGCTCGTAAGGTGCCAAAAGACCCATACTGCGGTATTTTTCAAGGACGGCACGTGTATAAACATCAGAGGGTAGGATATTGATGCTTTCTCCATCCGGCATGGGATGGTTCGTCGATATATTGATGACGCCTACAGGAGAAGCATTCAGATCCTCAAAGCGGCGGTTGGCCAGGTCTTTTTGCAGGGCGCTGATCAGTTCCTGGGCGCGGGCTTTATGCTCCGGTGTTTTGGTTGTTGATTTTGCTGAGGTGTCGTAGAGCGCCAGATCATGGGTGGGTGCGCCCGGCTTGCCGCTATTGGTGTCGGAAAAGATGGTGATGTCGCTATAATTGAGGGAAGTCAGTTCACCATTAAACAGATCTGTCCACAGGGCTTGACGGAACTCTTTTTGATTGTATAGATTGGGAATCAACTGATCCAATTGATTTTTGGTGATGGCATAGACACGGGAAACTTTTTTTCCGTTTTTAAGGGTCCAATCGTATGTGAGACTCACAGTCTGCGGGTGCTGGTCGGGATGATCGCGTTGAATCCACAGATGATCAATGCTGTTTTTAGCCAGCTGATTGGCCAATTCCACAGTCTGTTCGTTTTTGAGGTTGGCAACGTCTTCAAGCTGGTTGGGCAATCCGGAAATGGTCAGGCTCACTTCATTCACCTTGCCCGTGTCGGGCACATAGCGGTTAAAGCCGTACACATCGGCACGTACAGAAAAGACAAAGGCCAGAGTGAGGAGCGCAAGGATGGCGGTGAGCGGAATTTTTTTGCCAAAGCTCCGCACGTCGCGGTTGAAAGAAATGGCGCAAAACAGGTGCACCAGGATGGAAAAAATCACAAAGGACAGGATGAGCAGTATAAAGTTCTGATCCATCAAGGTGTAAATACCCACCGAGAAAACCAGGGCAACCACAAAAATCAAGTAAGCACGAACCGGAAGGGCCGTGAAAGCGTGGATAAAGGTTTGTCCGCCTCGTTCCAGGGGGCGGCGGCGATAGAGCACAAAGGTGAGCACTGCGGCCGCTGCACTGACAGCCAGCATTAAGATGAAGGGTTTGAGGCCCACGAAGGGGAGGGGGGTGTTTGCCAAATAATCACTCGAAGAGGGATAATTGGCAGGATTATAGTTGTTTTGAGGCATACAGAAAAGAACGGAGAGCGGCGACCAATAGACCATGGATTTCAAGAATGAAATGGTGGTAAAGGTGGGCCACAATGCGCTGAACAGAGCAAAGAACAAACCGCTCAGGCCGGGGATGCCAAATTGCAGGAGCAAGGCCATTTCAGCTTGGGCCAGAATGTGACCTGTCAGCTGACCGGCCAGCATGGTGAGGACAAAGGTTAAAAAGAAAGTGAGCAGGATTTGCACAAAGTGGATGCCATACCAACTTAAATACAAACTATAGTAGCCATGCATAAAGGTGAAAGCCACGGCCAGTTTTAAAGCCAACAGCACCAGGAGCACCGCAGCAAAAAGCACAATGGCGGTGAGAAAGTGCAAAGTCAGCCAACCTTGGCGGGTGACAGGCAGCGCATGATAATGGTCAATTTGGCGCCGGTTGTGTTGATAAGCGGAAAGGCGCAGAGCCAGAATAAAGGCGGCGGCAAAAGCCAGAACATAGCAGGGAATAAAGGTGGGTAAAATTTCCCAGGAAAGGTTGGCAATGGTTAAGGCCTCACCGCTGTACTGGAAAGGCAGGTTGCGGATTATGAAATAATCCACCAGCGGTCCGGCGAGAATGCCCGCCAACAAGGTGATGAGGGCAAACCACCAATTGCTTTTCAGTTGGCGCCAAAGATTTTTTCCTAAACTAAAGGATGAGTTGGTTGACGTCATAACCCAACACCTCCATTTCGGTGATAAAGACTTCTTCCAAAGTGAGGGGAAGAATGTCCAGATAAAGGGGCTGCATGGCGTTTATTTGCGCCTGGATATGATCGTATTCGCCACGCACAATCATTTGGATCATGCGGCCGCGAATGTGGACATGCTGGGGCGTGAGTGCAGAAAAATCGTCGGCGGTTTTGGCCGTCTCAAAGGCGCACTGCACGTTGTAAATGTGTTCACTTAGATCTTCAAGGGAGCGATCCAGCACCAACTGACCTTTGTGCAAAAAAGCGATGTGGTCGCAAATGTCTTCCAATTCTCGTAAATTGTGAGAGGAAATGACCACGCTCTTTTCTCCGTCGGCAATAAAATCGGCCAGAAAACGTTTCACGGCTTGTCGCTTCACCGGGTCCAGGCCGTCAAAGGTTTCGTCCATAATGAGATAGCGCGTGTTGGCGGCAATGCCCACCAAAATAAAAGCTTGGCGCAGCATCCCCTTACTGAGGGACGACAGCTTGGCGGCAGGTTTGAGATCAAGTACTTCCGCCAGTTTCAGCGCATGATTGCGGTCAAACCGGGGATAGTACGGTTCGTAAAAATTGATGAGATCTAAGATGGTGCTGCCCGGCGGCATATACAGATCGTCGGCGATGAAAAATATTTGGCGGGTGGCTTCGGGACGGTTGAACACAGGTATATCACCAACGGTGATGGTGCCTTCATCCGGCTGATAGATGCCGGTGAAAAGACGCATCAATGTGGATTTGCCCGAGCCGTTTGAGCCGATAAGCCCCAGAATGGAGCCGGGGGCAATGTTCAGGTGCACATTCTGCACGGCCTGAATGGGGCCGAAAGATTTACTGACGTTGGATAGTTGAATCATGCGTGGCGCCTCCTTTCCGGGTGGCGAAAAACAATTGGACGTGGTGGATGATGTCGGCTTCGCTCAGATTCAGCTGGGCCAGATCGGCCAGAACCTTATCCAGAGAGCGAAACACCTCCGGTTGACGGCGAAGGCTCAGATCTTCAGCGGACAGGGCAATAAAGGAGCCGCGCCCGGGCAGAGAATAAATGAGGCCGTCTTGTTCCAGACTGTGATAAGCCCGGGAGATGGTGTTGGGGTTAATGGCAAGTTCAGTGGCCAGTGCGCGCACGCTGGGCAATTGTTCATCTTTTTCAAGAAGTCCGTTTAAGATGAGCGCTGCCACACTTTCGCAGATTTGCTCATAGATGGGTACACGACTGCGCGCGTCAATGTGAATCATAGCCGGCCCTCCTTTCTGTCTTATGTGCAATAGGTGTACTATATGTCTTAATACGGTTATTTTAAACGATGTGCGTTTTCGTGTCAAGGGTATGTTTGATTTTTTTGCATGCCGGCCATAACAGATGTCCCTTTCAGCGCAGCGCCCTTTCCCCGGTCAGGTATGAAAAAAAGAAGCCCGCCCAAGGCGGACTTCTTTTGCAAAAAGGGAAAAGATGTAGGGCTGCTTCCTGTGGGGGCTGTCAGCCGAAAAGGCCTCTTTTTTCGTCAATGGCCGTTACCGTAAAGCCTTTGTCTGCAACGGCTTGGCGAATGGCTTCATCGGCCACGTCGCCGTTGCATTTCACCAGGGCTTCTTTTTTGCCCAGGTTGACTTTAACGGAGCCCACGCCGGGAAGGGCAGAAAGGGCATTTTCAACGGAATGTTGGCAATGCTCGCAGTGCATGCCGTCAATGTGTACAATTTTCTTCATATGGCATTCCTCACTTTCTTCTTTGGCGGCGTCCGGAGGGGCACTGTCGGCGGTTTCCGGAAGAACGCCGGCGGTTTCGGATGGGAAGGCGGCAGATTCTTCTTGAGGTTTAAAGCGGCGCAGACGCAGGGCGTTGGTGACGACAAACAGAGAGGACAGACTCATGCAGGCGGCGGCAATCATAGGGTTTAAGCGCAACCCGAGAGGCAAATAGAATAGGCCGGCTGCAATGGGAATGCCCAGCACATTGTAGAAAAAGGCCCAGAAGAGGTTTTGTTTGATGGTGCGCATGGTGGCCCTGGAAAGGGCAATGGCGCGGGCAATGTCCATCAGGTTGTTTTTCATAAGCACCACATCTGCCGATTGAATGGCGATGTCCGTACCGGCGCCGATGGCCATGCCCACATCGGCCCGTGCCAAAGCGGGGGCGTCATTGATGCCGTCGCCCACCATGGCCACGGTGCGTTTGCGGCGCTGCTGTTTTTGAATCTCCAGATCTTTGTCTTGCGGCATGACTTCGGCCACGAAACGGTCGGTGTGTACCTGTTGATGAATGGCTTCGGCGGTTTTTACGTGGTCGCCGGTGAGCATGATCACGGAAAGCCCCAACTCTTTTAAGCGATCTATGGCGGCAGGGGATGAGGGTTTGATGCGGTCTTGCACGGCCACCAAACCCAATATGTGGTCTTCATCGGCAAAGTAGATGGGGGTTTTGGCCTCTTTGGCCAGATTTTCGGCTTTTTTCAGGGCGCCGCGCAAATCCAAGTCCAAAGACATCATCAGACGCCGGTTGCCGGCATAATAACGGCGGCCGTCAATGAGGGCCGATACGCCTTCGCCACTGATGGCGGTGAAATCGCCGGCAGGAAGCGGGGCGCATTGGTTGTGTTCGGCAGCCCGACAGATGGCGGTGGCCAGCGGGTGTTCGCTGCCGGCTTCTAAAGTGGCGGCCAGAATTAAGAGATCTCGTTGGCTTTGGCCTTGAAAGGGATAAACATCGGTGACTTCCGGCCGGCCTTCGGTGATGGTGCCGGTTTTATCGAGGACAATGGTGTTGACGCTTTCCAAACGTTCCAGAGCTTCGGCACTGCGAAAGAGCATGCCCATGCGTGCGCCTTGTCCGGTACCCACCATGATGGCCACAGGGGTGGCCAAGCCCAGGGCGCAGGGGCAAGAGATGACCAATACGGAAATGGCGTTGGAGAGGGCCAGCTCAAAGCCGTAACCCAGGACCAGCCAAATAGCGGCTGTGACCAGGGCGATGGCCAGAACCGCCGGGACAAACACAGCGGCCACTTTGTCGGCCAGTCGGGCGATGGGCGGTTTGCTGTTATTGGCATCTTCCACCAAAGCCACAATATGAGACAGTGTGGTGTCGTCGCCCACCTGGGTGGCGCGCATGCGCAGATGGCCGTTTAAATTGATGGTGGCGGAAATCAGTGAATCGCCTACATTTTTGGTGACGGGCATCGATTCGCCGGTGAGGGCGCTTTCATCGACAGAGGCCCGCCCTTCGGTGACGATGCCGTCAACCGGAATGCGCATCCCCGGACGCAAATCGAGGATGTCGCCCACTTTGACGGCGCCGGTGGGTACGGTGTGAATGGCGCCTGCATCATCCACCACGTGGGCTTCTTCCGGCGCCAGTGCCAAAAGCTCGTTGATGGCGTCTCCGGTGCGGCCTTTGGCACGGGCTTCCAGATATTTGCCGATGCTGATTAAGGTGAGAATCATGGCGGCAGATTCAAAATAGAGTTGATGGCGATACACATCCACCACGGCCCAGTCGCCGGTAGCGGTGGCGGTGGCCATTCGGATGATGGCCCAAATGCCGTAGATGAGTGCAGCACCCGATCCCATAGCCACCAGAGTGTCCATGTTGGGCATGCGGCGTGCGAGACCTTTCAGCCCGCTCATATAAAATTTACGATTGATCCATACCACGGGGAGGGTGAGCGCCAACTGCAAGAGCGCATTGGTCACGGCGTGGGCACGTCCAACCAATAAGGACGGCAGAGGCAGGCCCAGCATATGGCCCATGGCCACATACATTAAGGGCAATAAAAAGCATACAGAATATAGAACGCGCCGGCGTATCTCTTCGGCTTCTTCCTGATGGCGATTCTTTTGGACAGTGGGTTTCGGTTTGCCTAAAGTGGCGGTGTAACCGGCGGCAGTCACCGCTTGTATAACCTGATCCCGTACAGGGGTTTCCTCATAGACCACGTGCATGGCGCCGTTTAACAGTTGCACCTGTACGTCCCGCACGCCCTGAACGCCGGTCACGGCACGGCGCACATTGGCTTCACAGGCGGCGCAGTTCATGCCGCCAACGGTAAAGTCATCTTCCTGCCGGGCTTTCTTTCTGTCGTCTTGAGGGGGTTTTTGGCTGCTGTCAGACGACGGCGGCCGGTCTTCTTTGTCGTCATCGTCGCTTTTTTCTTCCGATGAAAGAAGGGTGGCG
>JAEZVS010000066.1 GCA_023443145.1 Bacillota bacterium
TTTGCCATGAAGTGGATTTCGTGCAAAAGAGCAACTATCAGTTTTTAGATGTATTTGAACACACCGCATTGGCCACCGGCTTGATTGAACCCGATTTGACTTTGCGTTTAACCATGTTGTTGCATGACATCGGCAAACCGTTCACTTGGGAAGTGGCGGACGATGGCAGCGATCTTTTTCCCGCCCATGAACAAATTGGCGCTGATTTGGCCAACAGGCTGCTGCGTCATCTGAAGTACGACAACCGCACCAGGAATCGCGTGACCACACTCATTCGACACCATAACGATATTCTTCTGCCGGACAGAAAAAATTTGCGCCATGCGCTCTCTCGCTTAGGGCCGGAGGGACTGCATGATCTTTTGAAAGTAAAGCTGGCGGATATTTTGGCTCATCATGTGAAAGATGAGCGCACACAAGTGATGCACACATTTTTAAAAATGACTAATATAGCAGCGGACATTTTGGCTGTGCAGGAGCCTTATCGCATTTCTGACCTGGCCATAAACGGTCGGGATCTTATGGCGCTGGGCTATCAAGGCAGTGCCATCGGTGATGCCCTTCAGCAGGCCCTAGATTTGGTGTTGGATCAACCGGAGAAAAATGAAAAAGACACACTCATCACATATTTGTTAGAAAAAAAGGGCAGATAGATATTTCGCTTTTCTCTAAAGTTTGTTACAATAGAGGGCATTGGAGGTGTGCGGATGGCAATCATGCGATTGCAAAAATGGATGGCTCAGTGTGCCGTCGCTTCGCGGCGACAGTCGGAGCAGCTTATTGCCGAAGGCCGTGTACACGTCAATGGTGAGGTGGTGCGCGAGCAAGGTATGCAAGTAGACACCAAAAAAGACCAAGTGCACGTAGACGGCGTGTTGCTCACCGAGCGAGCCTCAAAAGTTTACTACATGTATTATAAACCGGCCGGGGTTGTGACCACCACACGTGATCCTAAGGCAGAGTGCACCATTTTCGATGTGCTGCCGGAATTGAAAGGCCGAGTGGTTCCTGTGGGGCGCCTAGATAAAGACACTCGAGGTTTGCTCATTCTTACCAATGATGGCGAATTGACTCATCGCCTCACACATCCGTCATGGCAAGTACCGAAAACCTATCGCGCGGTGGTGCGTGGAAAAGTAGAAGCCCGCGCTCTTAAAAAGTTGGCGACAGGTGTACAATTGGAAGACGGCGTCACAGCTCCCGCAAATGTGCGATTGCTACGCAAAAATAGTCGTCGTAGCACGGTGGAGCTGACCATACATGAAGGAAAAAAACGCGAGGTACGCCGTATGTTGCGCGCGGTGGGACATCCGGTGGAAGAACTTTTGCGGATTCGTTTTGGCGGACTGGCACTCGACAAAATTACGGAAGGTCAATATCGTCCATTGCGGCCTCATGAAACGGAAGCGCTGCGACGGATTGTAGAGTTGTAATGGCAAATCAACCAAATAAAGGAGAGAATTATGGCACTGAATATTCCCTTAACGACAATGGCTTTAACCTGTTTTAATCGCGATGAAATTGAAGACATGCTTCAATGGCGTGTGCTTCAAGACGGACAGTTTTTAGATGTGGCTCATGGCACCTACACACATCTTTATGAGCAGGAACGGCGCATGCATTGGTTCCATTATCTTGAAGATGAGGAAGGAAATGAAAAAACAGATGCCTCCTGGCGTTTGGACTTACACTATGAGGCCGGTGCGGAAGCGGTACGCAATGCTCGACTGGAAGACAGCCTTAATTGGTCTTTGCAAGTTTCGGATCAAGATAATCGTTTCCATCCGCCGGTGCCTGTGGTGCTCAAACACAACGATCAAGATGTGCACCTGGTGGTGGAATTGGTTAATAAAAATATGATGCCGGAAACCATCTCCAGTCAAGATACCTTTGAATTGAGCATCAATTTTATTCCGCTAAACTTTGAACTTTTTCCGTCGTTGGACGACATGATTGGATCCATGCAACATGAAATAGAGAATGTGCCTGAAATTCCCAACATTTTTCCGATGGGCCTTTTATTGGATCAAATGATGGCTTCGGAAGAAGGCCTGGATGAAGACATGCAAACTTATATCCAAAACATTGTGGCGGCAGAACGCATCAATCCGGTGCTTTTAACCCATATTGCGGCGCCTATTGTGAAAGTGGAAGAAATTCCGCTGGGCAACTCAGCATCTGTTTATGATGTTACTCTTCAAACAGAAGCAGGCGAGTTTCATATGCCCATTTCCAATATTTATCCGGAAGCACAAGATTTGGAAGCAGGTCTTTATATTTATGTCACGGGATTTTTCTCTGCCATGTATATGAGTGATTTCAAACAAGCGCCTCCTAAAGAAAATGTGATTCCGTTTAACGTGTTGAATTAAGCGTTAGTCAATAAAATTTAAAAATAAAAGCCGAATGCCCTCTTTAAGATAAAAAGAGCATTCGGCTTTTATTATTTAGCGGATGTTGGACGTGGCACGTCATAAATGGCTATATTGTCGTCATTGATATGTTCTCGCACCAGACCTCGATTGCGTAAGTATTTTAAATGTGCCGCCGCCTCTCCGGCAGCAAACCACTTTTGAGACGGAGGAAAAGTTTCCCAGCTTTTTGTTCGGATATCCCACTCAAGGTGACGCGTGACATCTCGCACCGTTGAAGGACCGTGAGACGCTAAGATCGAAAGGGTTTCTTTTAAGCGGCGATCGTGATGTGTGATCAACTCATCAATGCGTCCGTTCACATCCGTCACCAAAAATCGATGTGCGCTGAAGAGATGTTGCACATTTAGTTTTTTGACCGCTTCCAAATTTTTTATATAGGTGTCCAACGAATCACCATATTTTTCTCCCCAAAAGGTGATGTTAGGCGTAATTTTCCCTAAGATATGATCGCCGCAAAATAAAATGCCGTGATCAGGCTCGTATAGTCCCAACATGCCGGGAGTATGCCCGGATTCATCAACGGTGATAAAGTGATAGGGGCCCAGCTTAATCTCCTCACCAGGTGTCATGCCGCGGTACTGAAACACAGATTGCGGCCTATTTTTAAAGCCGGGATGATCTTCCAAATGTAAATGTTCATCAGCAAGACCTTGTGTATGCGCATTGTTGATGATATTTTGCCAGTGAGGCGATTCCTTGGTGGTGCCGTCTTTGATCATATCGCCATCAACATGTGACAATAATATTTCCTTTATGCCCTTTTCTTGCAAATAGCTTGCCAATCCTACATGATCAGAATGCATATGTGTTAAGAAGAGGGTGGCATCTTGCGTATGAATCTGGAGATCTTTTAAATAGCTTTCCATGTGGGTAATTACTTCTGAATTATTAAATCCCGAATCAATGATCAGATGCCCCTCATCCGTTTTTATAATAAAAATATTTATGGACTTTAAAGGATTGCCTGCAAGAGGCAAAGCGCGCATATAGATGTGATCGTACACTTTCTGCATAAATCTTCCTCCCTTAGTGTTTTGAACGATTAAGCACATCTGGTCATTGTCAAACTGTCTCTCAATGGTGTAGGATACAAAAAGACTGGAGGGGGAAAAATGTCTTATTTGATTGCTGTTTTAGCGTCTATGGTGGGCACCATCTTGCAACGCATTTCAGGTGCCGGAGTGTCATTGGTGGCGGCGCCATTTATGGCTGTCTTCTTTGGACCTGTGGAGGGCATTTTATTAACAAACCTCATCAATGCCTTTGCCAGCGGTCTTTTATGCGTGCCGCTGTGGAAAGATATAGATTGGCCGCGGTTTTGGCCATTGTTTATCTTTGCGCTTTTCGGAGAGGCGGTTGGCGCACGCTTGGTGATCTCTATAAATAGCCATTGGCTAGAGCTGGTTATCGGCGCTGTTGTATTTCTGGCCATGTTGGCCTCTTGGCTGGGGGCTAAAAAATGGCCGCCGGTTCAAAGCCCGTTGGCCATTATATTGACAGGATTCATAGGCGGAGTTTTAATGTCAACAGCCAGTATCGGTGCGCCAGCTACAGTGATTTATGCTTCTCTCACAGGCTGGCATCAACGAGCCTTCCGCGCCACCATGCAACCGCTGTTTTCCGGCATGGCTGCCACCGCCTTTATCATTAAGATGGTTTCCGGGGTGCCCTTTGCAAGTCATTGGCTGCATCCGCTGACTGTCGTGATTTTCATGTTGGCGATGGTGTTGGCCATTGCTCTGGGCGGCCGCCTCAGCCACCGGATGTCAGAAAATACAGCCAGAAATTTGGCTTTTTTATTGGCCGCCGCCGGTGCTGTCGTGGCATTTATTAAAGGCGCACTTGCTCTGTGGGGTTGAAATCATACGTTGAATAAAAACTCAACAATATCGCCGTCTTTCATAACATATTCTTTCCCTTCCAGACGCATCTTTCCGGCATCCCGTGCGGCAGCTAAGCTGCCGGCGGCAATAAAGTCATCGTAAGCTGTAACTTCAGCACGAATAAATCCGCGCTCAAAATCGGAATGGATTTTACCTGCTGCCTGAGGCGCTTTCGTTCCTTTACGAATGGTCCAGGCGCGTGTTTCTTTTTCTCCGGCAGTTAAAAAACTAATGAGACCAAGCAATTCATAGCTGGCAGCAATCAGACGATCCAAACCGCTTTCGGAAAGCCCCAGCGCTTCTAAAAATTCTTGCTTGTCGGTATCATCCAACGAGGAAATATCTTGCTCTACTGCAGCGGATACAATAAAGACATTGTTGTTCTCTTTTTCAGCAAATTCACGTACATCATCAACAAAAGCATTGCCTTCTGCCGCATCGTCTTCCGATACATTACAAGCATAAAGCACCGGTTTTTTGGTCAGCAAATGAAGCTCTGACAAGAAGGCAATCTGTTCTTCATCCGCCAACGGAAAACTGCGCGCCGGATGGCCTTCAGAAAGATGGGCATGAAGCATGTTTAAGAAAGCATCTTCTGCAATGAGACGTTTGTCATTGGTCTTTTTTCCTTTGGCGGTTTTTTGCAAACGACGCTCCACCATTTCCATATCGGCAAAAATAAGTTCCAAATTAATGGTTTCGATGTCTCTAAGGGGATTGATATCACCGTCTACATGCACCACATTTTGATCTTCAAAGCAGCGTACCACATGTACAATGGCATCAACTTCACGGATGTGGGATAAGAACTGGTTGCCCAATCCCTCACCTTTGCTGGCGCCCTTCACCAAACCGGCGATATCTACAAATTCGATGGTAGCAGGAATGGTTTTTTTGCTCTTATAGGCATTTGTCAGGGTGGTCAGCCGCTCATCCGGTACCGGAACAATACCTACATTTGGATCAATGGTGCAAAAAGGATAATTGGCTGATTCAGCACCGGCTTTGGTTAATGAATTAAAAAGTGTACTCTTGCCAACATTGGGCAGACCCACAATACCTAATTTCATGTTTGATGTGTCGTCCTTTCCATTACCAATAATGTGTACTTTTTTTATTATATCTTTTGAGAACGCTTTTTGCAATCAATGGCACTGTTTTTATAAAAACAGGCAAACAAAACGGTATAAATGCACAACTTGCGCACCTTAAGACGATTTGCTATTATTAAATCACCACAAGATGAGGAGAGACGCTATGAAAACGGTGTTGGATTACTACACAACCATTGAGGATTATCCTGCAGAAGGGATTTTGTTTAGGGATGTCACTTCTGTATTGAACGATGCAGAGGGTTTACAATTGGCAACAAATGAAATGTTGGCCAGAATCAATCCTGAAGAAATAGATGTGATTATGGGAATTGAGGCACGGGGTTTTTTCTTTGCGCCTACTTTGGCTTATATTTTAAACAAACCATTCGTTCCGGTTCGCAAAGCCGGGAAACTGCCTCGAGAGACGGTATCTGCTGAATACGATTTGGAGTACGGTTCAGCAAAATTAGAGATTCATCGAGACAGTATTTGTGCAGGGGCGCGGGTTTTGGTGGTAGATGACTTGATTGCTACAGGCGGAACTGCAAAAGCCACTGCTGAAATGATAGAGGATTTGGCTGGTACGGTGGCCGGTTTTTTGTTTTTGGCAGAGTTAAGCTATCTGGACGGACGAGACATGCTGGAAGGATATAAAGTCGACTCAGTGATTCGATTTTAAGGGAAAATTGCCGTCTGAAACAGTTGCCATGCGGGGCATAACTTGCTATAATATAGGCAAGTCGTAAAGAAAATGTGGTGAAATGGAATCATTCAGGTTGTGGCGCCTGGGTTGCGGGTTCAAATCCTGCCTTTTTCTAACGTCGACGCACTCGCCGAATAGATGTGGGTGCGTTTTTTTATTTGCATATTGGAGGTGGAGAGGTTGAATATTCTTTTCATAGGTGATATGGTTGCCCCGCAATCTATTGCCGTGGCAGCTGAAGCCATTCAGGCCATTCGCAACAAAGAAAAAATAGATTTGGTTATCGCCAATGGGGAAAATATCCACATCCATAATGGGCTGAACAAGCAACAATATAAGGCCTTAATCGAATCGGGCATTGATGTGGTCACATTAGGCAATCATTGTTGGGATCAGCCGCAGATATATCAATTTATTGACGAGGCCGATCGGCTGGTGCGCCCGTTTAATTATCCTTCCGGTACCCCCGGAGTGGGATGGCGCATTGTAGATTGTTGTCACCGGCAAGTGGCTGTGCTTGCAGCGTTGGGCAATGTGGGCCTCTCCACTTTACCGTCTCCTTTTCATCAAATAGACGATGCAATTGGTCTCTTAAAAGAGGAGGGTGTGCGTCATATTGTTGTCGACATTCATGCAGAGGCCACCAGTGAAAAAATTGCATTCGGCTATTATTTAGATGGGCGCGTGAGTGCTGTTTTAGGTACGCATACGCATGTGCCTACGGCCGATGCACGCATTCTTCCTAGAGGTACTGCTTATCAGACGGATATCGGTATGACCGGTCCTTATGAAAGTGTGATTGGCATGTCCATCGATGTATCGGTGAAAAGATTTGTTACTCAAAGGCACGTGCGTTACGAGCAAGCCAGTTGCGGACGTTTTATATTTTGTGCCACTCTGATGACTTTGAATGATGACGGCCATGCCACAGCCATACGGCCCATTCAATCGTTTGTGGATGTGAAGGAGGGTATCTGTTGAATAAAGCTGAAAAAGTGACGTTGGTTAACGACGTGTTTAATCTTATTGCGCCGGATTATGATCGCATGAATCTGATTATGACTTGGGGAATGCTGCCCCTATGGCAAAAAAAGGTGATGGCGTTGACGCAGTTGCCCTTAGGTGGACGCGCCATAGATGTGTGTTGCGGCACCGGTGAAATGACATTTCAATTGGCAAAAAAGGCAGGTGCCTACGGTGAAGCAGTGGGTTTGGATTTTTCTCAGGAAATGATAATTGCTGCGCAAAATAAGCAGGCGTTGATGAAAGCACACAACGTGCGTTTTATTAATGGCGACGCCCTTGCGATACCTTTGCCCAATCAGTCTTTTCATGTGGCAACCAGTGGTTTTGCATTGCGAAATGTGGCGGATATTCCTCAAGCGATTGGTGAAATGGCACGGGTGGTGAAACCCGGGGGACGTGTGGTGTGCATGGAGGTGTCGCGTCCGCTTTTTCCACCGGCGCGACTGTTTTTTAATTATTATTATTATAAGTTGGTGCCTAAGCTGGGTGATCGGATGGTTACAGGACGTGTGGTTGGCGATAGATTTTCGCCGTATTCCTGGTTGGCGGAATCTCTCAAAACATTTCCCAATCGTCGCACTATTTGTAGATATTTTAAAGAGGCAGGCTTGGTGGATGTTCAAGCGAAGGCGGTGGGTTTTGGTGCTGTTACCATCTACTCGGGTACAAAGCCTTCTCGAGATGCAGCTCTGTTGCCGAAAACCGGTCTTTTGACCAATGTGCGGAAGCTGCTTAATGAAATAAAATGGTTTTAAAATCGAAAAATGGGGTTGTTGAAACGTCATAAAAAGCCGGCCGAAAGAGAGTTTACTCTTACGGCCGGCTTTTTATTGTTAGGGGTATTCAATTTATTTATATTGTTCCAAATTATAATATGTCCAGATGCCTACTTCTGAAAGAGATGGATGTGGGACCATGGTTTCACGCACTGTTTGTTCTTTGTGAGGTGACAACAGTCGAATGGTGTCACGTGCGCGCAAGTCTTTCAGTTCTTCGGAGGCAATATGTTCATTGATCGGAACTAAGCCGGTAGCGCCGGCATTCATCAGATTCAAGAAAGGTTGGATCAGGGTGGAAGCAAAAGGCCCGATGGCATGCATGCCTAAAATATCATCTGTGTCTTGATCAATAATGAGTTTGGCGTAGTTTTGACGCTTGTCCGACGGCTCAAAACCCAGTGCAAAGCCTTTGGCTGTAGCAGCATAGGTATTTACCGCCACCTGTACACGGTGTCCTTTTTCGCGTGCCTGTGCTTCAGTAAGACCGACCTGAGCAACTTCCGGATGCGTGTATGTTACGGCAGGGACCAAATCATATCGGGCCCAACGCCATTCGTCAGGAGATGACGCTTTAAAATGATTATGGGCTAAGATGTCGGCTTCATAATTGGCTTTGTGGCGGAATTGTTGGCGTCCGTTTACATCCCCAAAAGCATAGACGCCGGGCACAGAGGTTTCCAGACATTCATTTGTCACAATCCAACCTCTTTTATCGGTTTCAATATTGGTATTGGCAAGGCCCAGTGCTTCAGTGGTGGGTCGAATACCCGGACAGATAAAAAGATATCGGCTTTCAACCGTATCAATGACACCGGTTTCCCGGTCTTCCACATCCAAATAAATGCGATCCCCTTCTCGACGTACCGAAGGCGTCTCTTTATTGAGGAGCACTTCAATGCCGTCCAGCTGTAAATTATTTAGGATGCTGGCAGATAAATCTTCGTCGGCTTTCGGCAACAGACGTACATTGTGTTGAACGAGGGTGACTTTGGCACCGAATGCGCGAAAAATATGCGCAAATTCACAACCGATGGCCCCTCCGCCAACGACAATAATATCGTCATAGGGATGATTAGGCCAATCATCACCGAAAAAGGTTTCAGAAGTGAGATAAGGTACTTCTGAAAGACCCTCCATTTTAGGAATATTTGTGACGCCGCCGGTGCCAATAAATATTTTCTTGGCTGTTAGTTCTTCAGAAACGGTGCCAACCGGACTTGTGACAATGAGACGATGATCATCAATAAAGCTGGCCTTTCCCTCATACACATCCAGTGTTGGATCATTTAAATAGGTTTGGCGCAAGTCGTTACTTTCATCAATCTTTTGCCAAACTCTTTCGCTGATGCGGGCCCAATCTATGACCGGCTCATTGGTGTGAATGCCCAAATGAGCAGCTTCTTTGATTTCGTACAAACGATCTGCAGCGGTTACCAATACCTTGGTGGGAATACATCCGCGTGTCAAACAGGTGCCGCCAAACTTTCCTTTTTCTATTTGTGCACATGTCAAGCCTTGGGCTTGAGCGGCTTCTAAAATGATATTGCCGGAGCCTGTGCCAATGACAATGACGTCATAAGATTTCATATTTTCCTCCTTAATAATTATCAAGGCATCATACAGCTTTTATCTTATCACAGTTATTCATTTGCGACAAGAAAAGCACGCCAATAGAGGCGTGCTTTATTTTAACGCGGGTTTAATGTATCTGCATCAATTTGAAACAGCCGACAGGCGTTTGCAAAAGTGGCGCTCACAACTTCATCATAAGAGATGCCACGGAGCTCTGCGATTTTTTCGGCCACATAATGCACATAAGCAGGCTCGTTGCGTTTGCCTCGATAAGGCATAGGGGTCAGATAGGGACAATCGGTTTCAATAAGCAGATGGTTCAGTGGTATTTCCTGTGCCACCGCCTTGATGGTTTTGGCATTTTTAAATGTCACCACACCGCCAATGCCGATGTAAAAACCGTGCTCGACAACTTCCTGCATCATTTCTACAGAGCCGCTGTAGGCATGCAGTACGCCGCCCACTTCATCTGCTTGGTTTGACCAAAGGGTGTCCAGAGTATCTCGATGGGCATCACGATCGTGGATGATCAACGGTTTGCCAACGCGACGGGCCAAATGAATATGGCGCTCAAAAAGCGCAATTTGCTCATCTTTAGGGGAAGTCATCCAGTGGTAATCAAGACCTGTTTCGCCAACGGCACGCACCCGATCATCAAGGACAAGCCGTTCTATTTCAGCCCAAAGTTCGTCACTGTAGCCGGCGGCATGCTCGGGATGCAATGCCACTGCAGTAAAAATGCGGTGATGTGCATGGCTGATTGCAAGATTGGCTTCGAAATCGGCTAAAGATTCGCATCCAATGGTCATAACAGCACGGCAGAGGTCCAGAGTGCGCTCTAAAACCTCATCAAAGTCCGGCCGGAAAGCATCATCCGCTAAGTGTGCATGGCTATCAAAAAGTAAGGTCATGGCGTGCCTCAGGAAATGCGAGAACCAACAGGGACGTCAACGCTTACCTGCAGCAATTCCAGTGCACGATCGTCATCGGTTGCCGCTGTGAGCAACATGCCCTGACTCATGATGCCGCGAATTTTTTTGGGCTGCAAGTTGGACAGATACACCACTTGACGGCCGATGAGATCTTTTGGTGAGTCATAAAATTGACGGATGCCTGATACCACCGTGCGTTTTTCGCCGGCAACGTCTAAAGTGAAATGCAATAGACGATCTGCTTTTTCTACAAACCGGCAGTCAATTACTTTGGCCACACGAATATCCAACTTTTCAAAGTCTTCGTAGGCCACATCGGCCTTAAAGGAAGGCGTTGACAGATCGTCGGCAGGAGCGGATGTGTCATCTGTTATATCCAATGAATGGGGATCTAAGCGCGGGAACAAAGGCTCTCCTTTATGAACGATCACACCCGGCATCATGCGCCCCCAGTGACGGGCATCATCCCATGTGGCCTCTGTAAAATCCACGCCCAGCTGTGCGCCGCATCGTTCAGGCAGTAGGGGCATAAAGGGTTTTAGTAAGATGGTGATGATGCGAATCGATTCGCAGAGATGGTAAAGCACCGAATCAAGCTCTCCGCTTCTGGCGGCATCTTTGGCGAGGACCCAGGGTGTGGTGTCATCAATATATTTGTTGGCGGCACTGACCAATTCCCAGATGATTTCCAAGCCGCCGGGAAAATCCATATGGTCCAAGTGCTCTGCCGCTCGGTCTGCAATAGAAGTTGCCAGTTTTTCCAGTGCTGCGTCAAATTGAGTGCTTACCTCAGCGGTTGGCACCACGCCGTCTCGATATTTGGCCACCATTGCCACAGTGCGACTGACCAAGTTGCCATAGTCGTTGGCCAAATCACTATTGATACGGTTTAGAAGAGCTTCTTCACTGTAGTTTCCGTCCTGTCCGGTGGTGACATCCCGCAATAAGAAATATCGGATGGCATCCACGCCGTATTTATCTAAAAGGATGTTGGGATCCACCACATTGCCCTTAGATTTGCTCATTTTACCGCCGTCCACCAAGAGCCAGCCGTGTGCAAAAATTTGCTTTGGTAAGGGCAAATCTGCGGCCATCAAAATGATAGGCCAGATGATGGCATGGAAACGTGCAATATCTTTTCCGACAATGTGAATATCAGCGGGCCAAAATTTTTGATAAAGGGCATCATCGCTCGTGTTCCAACCCAATGCGGAAATGTAGTTGGTGAGGGCGTCAAACCAAACATAGATGATATGGCCGTCCTTTACCGGCACCGGAATGCCCCAGTCAAAAGTTGTGCGGGAGATGCATAAATCTTCCAGACCCTGCTTAATGAAGCTGATCATTTCATTACGCCGGCTGGTTGGTTGAATAAAATCTGGATGGGTATCAATATAGGCCAGCAGCTGATCGGCATAGCGGCTCATTTTAAAAAAGTAGCTTTCTTCTTTTAGCATTTCTGTTTCTTTGCCGCAGTCGGGGCAATGGTGCCCATCAACCAGCTGGTGTTCAGTGAAAAATGTCTCACATGAAGTGCAATAATGCCCCTCATAACTGGAAAGATAGATGTCGCCGTTTTCGTAGATTTTCATAAAAATATCTTGCACAGCCTGCATGTGGTGTGCATCTGTGGTACGGATAAATTGATCGTTGGAAATCATCAGGCGCTGCCAGAGCTTTTGAAAGCTTTGTATAATTTGATCCACATAAGCCTTGGGAGATTGACCATTGGCTTCAGCCGCACGCTGGATTTTCATGCCATGTTCATCTGAGCCGGTTAACATATAGGTATCAAAGCCTTGCATGGCTTTATAGCGCCGCATTGTGTCGGCCATGGTGGTGCTGTAGGCGTGACCGATATGCAATTTTGCACTGGGATAGTAAATGGGCGTGGTGATGTAGAAGGTGTTGATTTGAGACATGATAATCCCTCCGTATAAAAATAAAAGCCTTGTCAGTGTATCTCTCGCAGCATCTGACATAAAGCATCATTGTTTCAGTATAGATACATAAAACGAGCCTTGTCAATGGCAAAGTCATATTTTAAGATAATTGGCTATCAGGAACGATAATAGTTCGAATTGTTGTAAAATTCATTGATTTCATCAATTTCATTTGTTAAAATAGGAAAAATCAAATGTTGTGTCAAAAGGCTTACCGGGAAGTGGGGAGAAAAATGAAATCAACTGGTATGATTCGAAAAGTGGATGAACTGGGACGTGTCGTTATTCCCATCGAACTGAGACGAAATTTGGGTATTCAAGTAAAAGATGCACTGGAAATTTTTGTGCAAAATGAGCAAATAGTTATGCAAAAATATTCGTCTTCATGTGTATTCTGCGGCTCGAGCAAAGGGGTAAGGACATATAAAGACAAACTGGTTTGCGGAGACTGCATGCAGGAAATCTCCCAGCTGATTTGATTTTAAGCGCGCTTTTATAAGAAGGGATCTATATTCAAAAATAGATCCTTTTTTGACGCTATTTGGATTATCGGTTATAATGACTTTACTGTACCACCGAGAAAGAGGAGAGGCTATGACAGATAAAGATATTAAAGAGATGATAGAGTTTACCACCGGCGAAGAACAAACGAAAGAAAAAGACGTGCTTATGACCAAAGAACGGCTATACGAAATGTATGTGGCTGCTTTGGATGACGGCGGTCGTGCGCTCATAAATGTAGATCTGAGTTTAAATGCATTGGCGCCGGTACCGTCTTATCATTGGCTACTAGGTATTCAAGTTGAACTGCAGATGCCTGATGAGCAGTGGTTTTACGCCGACGAAGAGAAAGAAGCGCTCATGGCCGTAGAAAAACGGGCCGTTCAAGTTTTGGAAGAAGAAGGGCATGCTCGCTTTGTGGGATCGGTCACCTATGCAGGTAACCACATGATTTATTTTTACGGAAAAGATGAAAATTACTTGCCACCATTGGTAGGAAAAATTGCAGCTGAGTTTAAAGAGTACGACATTAATTTTATGAGTGAAAACGATGGTCCGTGGTCATTTTATTATACGGCTCTTTATCCGTCAGATGTGGATTTGATGCACATTAGAAATCGCCATATGCTCAAAAATCTGGCTGAAGCCGGTGTGGACTTAAACGCCACTTATGCCGTCAGTTATTTTTTTTATTTTCAAGATGGTGCCAGTCGCGGTCAAGCGGCTGCCAAATTTCGTATTCTAGGTTATGAAATCGTTGATGATCACATATATGACGATGCACTGGATCCAATGAGCATGGGTCTGCGTATTATGGCACATCATGATCTTCGCTATGAAACCATCACAGAAAAAACCTATGAATGTTTTGAAGTGATGGAAGAATACATTGGCATATTTGATGGATGGGAATTGTCCCCTGCAGAAGATCTGGGAGCTGAGGACTGGATATAATGAAATTAACAGAAGAAGACGTATACTTCTCTCAACAATATGATCCCACAAAATATGAACGTCCATCCGTAACAGCTGATGCGGTGCTTTTCCGTTTGAAAGAAGGAGAAAAGCGCAAACATTATAGCGAAAATATTTTGGAAGTACTCCTGGTGAAACGCGGCCAACCGCCTTACAAGAGTGGCTGGGCGCTGCCAGGGGGCTTTTGTCATATGGATGAGACATTAAGCCAAAGTGCGCGGCGAGAACTTTATGAAGAAACAGGTCTCAAAGGCATCGCTTTTGGTCAGGTGGCCACTTATGATGACCCGCAACGTGATCCCCGTACCCGAATTATCACCACCAGTCACCTTATGGTATCGCCTTATGGATGGCTACAGAAGCCGAAGGCAGGAGACGATGCGGCTCAGGCGGAATGGTTTCAAGTCGGTTTAGAGGTTAATCAGCTGACAACCAATCATTATCAAGCGTTTTTAAAACTGAAGGGCGCTCCGTGTTCTATGACATGCGTCATCCATTGTCATTTAAATGATAACGGAGACTGGGTGCGTACGATGACCCAGGATGATCCGCAATTGGCCTTTGATCATGGCGAAGTGATTTCTGCTGCAGTGTCACTTTTGCGCGATAAAATTTATCGAACCAATCTTGCATCTTATTGGCTGCCCCAAGAATTTACATTGGCTGAACTTCAAAGCGTTTTTGAAGCAGTGCACGGTCAAGCCCTTTTGCGTAGCACTTTACTCAATCACCTGAAGCATGATCTGGTGCGTGCGGCTCACCAAAGCGCCGATGCATTCAGTGAGGTCAACGCGCAACGATTTACATTCAAAGAAAATGAATTGTCTGATCTGAATTGCTTTGATATTTGGACATAGGGCCGGCATGTGCCTTATTATGAATGAGAACGCACACATTCAGAGATAGAGGCAATCTAAAGAGGAGACATCATGAGAAATAGAAACCTCACATTGCTTATGGATTTCTATGAATTGACCATGGGCAATGGCTATCTGGCCAATGGTGTGGATGAAACAGTGGCCTATTTTGATGTGTATTTTCGAAAAATTCCGGATGCCGGTGGATTTGTGGTGATGGCCGGCCTAGAGCAGATCATTGACTATTTAAAAAACATCACTTTCGATGAAGAGGATATCAATTATTTAAAAAGCCGCAACATGTTCAGTGATGAATTTTTAAATTATCTGCGACACTTTACATTCACTTGTGATGTATGGGCAGTACCTGAAGGCAGGCCTGTTTTTCCCGGTGAGCCGGTGATCACCATTCGTGGGCCTGTCATACAGGTACAGATGTTGGAAACCATGGTGCTTTTAAATTTAAACCATCAATGTTTGATTGCCACAAAGTCCTGTCGTATTGTGCGTGCTGCAGAAGGACGCAGCGTGATGGAATTTGGATCGAGACGCGCGCATGGTGCCGATGCTGCCATAAACGGGGCGCGCGCCGCTTATATAGGAGGCGTGATTGGCTCGGCCAATACCATGACAGATCGCGAGATGCAAATTCCGGCACTGGGCACAATGGCTCACAGTTGGGTGCAATTATTTGAGGATGAATACCTGGCCTTTAAAGCTTATGCTGAGACCTATCCGCAAGATTGTACGTTGTTGGTGGATACTTACGATGTGCTTCATTCAGGTCTCCCCAACGCCATTCGTGTATTTGACGAAGTGATTGTACCTAAAGGCTTTCGTCCCAAAGGGGTGCGCATTGATAGCGGTGATATGGCATATTTATCCAAGCGAGCACGGCAATTGCTTGATGAAGCAGGATATGCTGATGTAGACATTGTGGCTTCAGGGGGTTTGGATGAATATATTATTCGAGACTTGCTTTTGCAAGGCGCAAAAATTGATTCCTTTGGTGTTGGTGAACGGCTAATCACGGCATGTTCCGAGCCGGTATTCGGCGGTGTATTTAAGCTGGTGGCGGTGGAAGACAAAGCCGGCCACCCACGGCCTCGTATTAAAATAAGTGAAAATATCGAAAAAATCACCACCCCGGGATATAAGAAACCCTGGCGTCTCTTTGATCGTGAATCAGGAAAAGCCATTGCAGATGTCATCACCTTAGCTG
>JAEZVS010000091.1 GCA_023443145.1 Bacillota bacterium
GCCGATGCCCATATCCACCGCCATAATCAACAGCGCAATGGGAAAGGTCACGTAAACGGAAGCGATGGCATCGGCCGAGACCATGCCCAAAAAAATGCGGTCCACAATATTGTAAAGCGCCATCACCATCATGCCCACGATGGCCGGAAACGAAAACTTCAGTAAAAGGCGTCCCACCGGTGCTTCTCCCAGCATCCGGTGTCTGGCTTCATTCACACTCATCTTGTGCTCCTTTCTTAAACCCCTTACATTTTAGTTTAAGAAACCTGCCGCCATTAATCAAGCAAGAAACTTCCGAATTGACACACATAAAAAAATGAAATTAATATGATTAAAGAACATTTCCACAACTTGCAGAATTTGCACAAAAGGCGTATGATGAAGTCAAATATAAAACCCAAAGGAGGAAGCAACATGATTCACTATTTGATGGTTCGTTTCACCGAAGATTATTTCACTGATGACGTTTATGCCGATTTTCAAGACACTTACGCTCAGATGGTTTGGGACCAAGACGGTGTCGAGCAAGTATGCATCAAAGCCGGACAGCGCATTGACAGCGACAATGCCGATATCATGGTGCGCCTGAGCCTTAAAGATACCGATGCGCTGGGTCTTTACCTGGTGAGCGACGAGCGGCGCGGCCTAATTGCCCGTCACGGCCGCTACATGGAAAATGTATCGGTCTTTAACACGGAAGTGGACGTTTGCGACTGCACCTAGAAAGGAGAGCCGATGAACCACAACATTGAACATGAAGCGGGGCGTTTTTACATCCCCTCTGCCGACGGCGCAGATGCTCTGGCCGAATTGCTTTACGATTTAAATAAAGATGGTGTGATGACCGCCACCCGCACCTTTGTCTCCGACGAGTTACGAGGACAAGGCATTGCCGGCAAACTCTTCGACGCATTCATCGCATATGCCCGCACCCACGGCCATAAAGTGGTGGGCGCCTGCAGCTATGTTGAAAAAAAACTGGCGGAAAATCCCGACGATTTTGCTGATGTACGCCCCTCATCCTAAACTGAAACCCGGTTGTGTACAGCCCATCAGATATGGCCGGCACACCACGCGAACATAAAGCACCCCCTGATGCAGTGTTTTCATCCTGCATCAGGGGGATTTGTATTTGCTGCCTGTTTTTAAAAGCCTGTTCAGACGACGCCTCTCTGCGGTCTTTTCTTTTAATCGCAGTCCACACAGGGATGTTTTTTGTCCTGTTGAGCCACATCAGCCTCCAGTTCAGCTGCGCTCATGTAAAGTCGTGCGACAGGTGCGGGCCGTTTATCGAATTGAGAAAGAAGAAAGAACACCACCGACACCAAAAACACCGTATAGACGGTCTGCCCGCCTAAGCGCAAGCTCGGTTCAATGAGCTGGGCCAGCACAAAAGCCGAAGCGCCGCCCATAAAGGTGATCCAGCCTGAAGATTGTTTTAAAAAACGCGGCGCGACAAAGGCCACCGTGATCACCACGCCAAAGGGGACGAAAAGCGCCAGAGCGGCCATGAGCGCCCCCAAAATGCTGGCCACATTCATGGCTGCCACCGTCGCCACCACCACAATGGCCACAATAACCAGGCGACTGGTTAAAAGACGGGTCCGACGGTTTTTGGTGCGCACCACATATTTAAAAAGACCGTCGGAGCAAATCATGGTGCTGATGGCCACCATCAGGCCGGTGGCCGTGGAAATATCCGCTGCCCAAAGCCCTGCCAAAAGAATGCCTGCCACCCATCCCGGAAGGGTCATCACAATGGCAGGCAGAGCCATAGCGCTGTTTTCCAAACCGGGCAAATGGCTGGCGGCAATGATGCCCAAAAAGGCCGTCAGAAAGCCGCAGGGAATCATGAGGGCCGCACCAAAGAAGGCGCCCTTGCGGGCATCTTGCGGGGTTTTGGCGGCAATAAAGTTTTGCAGCACCCCGCCGTTGGCCACACCTTGCAGGGTCATTGTGAGCACCCAGGCCAAAATAAGGCTGAGACCAATGCCGCTGGTGGGATGAAACCAGTGGCTGCCGTCTCCGCTTAGGCCCGCCGGCAAAGCTTGTGCAATTTCTGCCATACCGCCGTATTGATTGATCGCCACAATGATGCCCAGCACCACTCCCGCATAAATCATCGTCAGGTTCAGCACATTGCTCAAGCTGGCGGCCAAAAGCCCGCCCACAACCGCCACCAAACCGAACATAGTCCCGGAAACGATAAGTCCGGTGGTCATGGAGAACACATTGGGCAAAATGGCGGCTAAAATGGCGCCTCCCGCCACAATCTGCAGCGACACGATCACCGTCATCACAATCACTTGAATGAGCATGGATACCAACGCATAGCGCGTGCCGAAAAGACGTCCCGCCATGCCGTTTACTGTGGCAATGCCGCTTTTTCGCATATTGGTGACAACAAAGAGCCCCACGAAAATGGGCCCCACTGCCCAGGCCGTATTATACCACCCGGCAGACATCCCCATGGTGTAGGCGTTTTGGGCCACACCAACTGTTGAGGAACCGCCAACGGCAATCCCGGCCACCATCACGCCCACCAGAGGCCAGGGCAACTGACGATCGGCAAGCAAAAAGCCGTCACTGTCTTTCCCTTTCTGAAAAGCGGCCGACACCCAAGAAATAAAAACCAGCAATGCCATATAAACGATAATGACAATGAATGCGACAGACATATCGTCCGCCTCCTTTCCGACACGCGCTCACCATAGATGAAAACGCAATTTTACTTATTATACATCAGTCGGAAACAAATCTCCCCATGAATTGTTTATAGACGTGCCACATCATTTTTTATACAATTATATTTCAACTAAAAATCGTCGATATTGTTGAAGTTGAAATTTAATCTCACATTTATTTGAGATACGCTTTTCTTATAGATTCTATTTGTGCGTAAATTCCATACATCAAAAAAACGCTAGAAAAATACTTCCAGTTTTCCCCGCGTTTTTTTGCTTTACAAAGAATCATTGTTGAAAGCAAAATATGCATTTGAAAAAATGCCGTTCAAAGAACTGAATCATGCATCAATCAGACACACCACATGTTCCGCCATCGGGCCATGAGCGCCCACTACCATCACGCTTTCAATATCTCCTGTGGATGAAGGTCCGGATATGTGTACCACACCCGCTGGAAGACGATCGCG
>JAEZVS010000010.1 GCA_023443145.1 Bacillota bacterium
AGGCAACATTTCTCACTTTCGCTTTCTGGTGCACCGTCACCGCCAAGGTGGCAGCGTCTTCCTCTTAGACACCCATCATTGGAACCAGTTGCGACAAAATTTCGTACTCAACGCCATTATCATTACCATTTTGGCGCTTTCCGTCACGTTTGTTTTTGTTCTCTTAGTCTCTCACCGCATCGTACAGCCCTTTGTAGACAATTATCGTCTGCAACGCCGGTTTATCACCGATGCCGGCCATGAGTTGAAAACACCGCTTTCCATCATTTTGGCCAACATTAATATTATTGAAATCACCCAAGGCCAATCCGAATGGACCGACAGCATTCACCGTCAAGTATTTCGCATGACCACTCTGGTAAACGAACTTTTGAAGCTGGCCACCATGGAAGAACGCGGGCCCGTCAACTATAAAAGCACGGTGGATCTCACCGCTATGGTGCATGAAACGCTGAACGCATTTCAAGCCATGATGCAACGAGAAAATTGCCGGTTTGAGGCCCATGTGGCACCGTCTGTGACGGTGCGCGGTGACAGCCAAAGTCTTTACAATCTATTTTCCGTATTGGTTGACAACGCCGTTAAATATGCCTCCAGCAATGCCACCATTAAAGTAACCTTAAACAACACCCCGCGCGGCGGTGCCGTTTTCTCCATCAGCAATCCCAGCGAAAATCCGCCCAACACCGATGAACTGAACCGTCTTTTTGAGCGCTTCTATCGTCAAGACGAATCGCGCAACAGCAAAAGCGGTGGTTTCGGTATTGGTCTTTCCATGGCCAAAGCCATTGTAGAGGCCCACAAGGGCCGCATTTCCGCCAGCTGCAAAAATGGAATGGTGCGCTTTACCGTCTGGCTCTAAAGAAGCTTTACCAAAAAAACCGCCAACATGTGAAGTGGCCTTAAAAGGCTGCACTTTTTAGGTCACTTCACATGTTGGCGGTTTTGACATAGCAAGCGTTCTCTGTAAATGAATGTCGTTGCGGCCTTCCCTTGGACGGACAGAAAACGAACACATCCGAGGCAATAGAAATTAGTTTCTCAAGAAAAAAACACCCCACAGCCGCCCTCCTGGTTTCGGGCGGTTGAAAGGTGAGCAAGGGTTATAGCTGCAGGAAAAAGCGCCCCTATGCGCATAAACGCGCCAATCAGTGCCAGCGTTTTTTCGGCCATTCGCTGTCGCGCTTGTTTTTCTTCTTCGGTCCGGCATCCACCTGCCGCAAATTAGATGCCCACGACGGACGTTCCGGTGACGCCGCAGTGCCTGCAGATGTTTTTTCCTTTGGACGATCCAATCCGACGGGACGGCGCGGTGTTTGGTAAGATCTATTCTCCACCGGTTGAGAATAGATTCTCTTTTTATCGGTGATACGAAAATCCGGTCCTTTTTGTTCAGCCGTCGACGGTTGGCGTACATCCATGCGGGCATGACTGACCCTACGGCGAGCATCCAGGCTTTGATCGCGGCGCGTCCGAATTTTTGTTTTCTGCATGCCGCGGGTCTCTGTGTAAATCAACACAAAGGTCATAGACGGAATCATATAAAACACAAAAAGCGCAACCGAAGCGGCCACCGCGACCAAACTGGGTGGATAAGATACACTTTGAATAAAATTAGGCACGGACAAAGCCACGGCCAACACGCCGGTCACCACCGGGAGAATCAGTCCCATGATGGGGCGAGACTGTCGCGCCAAATTACGCTCAACTGCACCGCCTAAAACCAGTATGGCAGAGATGACCACAAAGGCCACCATCGTTTTCACCCAAAACACGCCGCACCTCCTTCCTATATGCAATATCCAACGGTCCTAAATATACCCATTCAGGACCGTTCATCAATCATTGCTGTCATCAAATAGTAGAACAAGTATATCACAGTCTGCCATAATTGAAAAGATGGCGCAAAGGGCAACTCAAGCCAGCCAAAGGCGTCCGATGTTTAAAGCCAGCACCACCATGGAAAGGACGATGGCAAAAACCGCCCATCCTCGGCCGCGTCGCTGCTGGCGTTTCATCTGAAACAGAGCAAAAGCGCCAAAAAACACACCCATGAAGGCGCAAATCCATAAAAACATCGACACAATGGCAAAGGAAAGGCCCACCAGAGCCAGCACACTCATTGGCGGCACATCATCAGGAGGAACAGCCAACGTTTTTCCGGATAAGGGCGTTTTGGCGCGATTGGTTTCTTTTTTCATAACAATGGTCCCTCCTTACATCAACGGCCCGAAAATGCGCATAATACGTCCCAGCGCACGTTCATACCAAGGAAACGCACGATAATCGGCCAATGTCACCTTGCGGCCTTTGGCGATGGTTTTCTGAAAATCTGCTTCCACCTCATGTGCAAAATGTTCATCATAAAGTAAAATGCCGTTTTCAAAGTGCAGATAAAGGGATCGATAATCCAAATTGACGGTCCCCACCGATGTGATCGTATCGTCAGCCACCAGCACCTTGGCATGACAAAAGCCCGGGGTGTATTCCACAATATTGACCCCATTGGCAATTAATATAGAGTAGTAGCTGCGCGCCACAAAAAAAGGAATTTTTTTGTCCGGAATATGAGGCAAAAGAAGGGTCACATCCACCCCGCGACGAGCAGCAAAGATGAGCGCTTTTTGGGTTTCATAATCTAAAATGAGATAAGGTGTGGTCATGTGCACATAGCGGGTGGCATTGTAAAGCACATGAATGTAAACTTCTTCTGCCAATGCCACGTCATCACCGGGCATATCCGCATATGGAATCACAAAAGAATGCTCCGCTTCCGCCTTGGGCGCACCCGGCGATAAATATCGTGCATATTCCGCATCTTCATCTTGGTGTACATGGAAATTTTGCAGAAAGAGAGCCGTCATCGTTTGTACCGCATCCCCTTCAATACGAATGGCGGTGTCTTTCCAATGTCCAAATTTTTCAACCGCATTGATGTATTCATCCGCCAGATTAATCCCGCCGGTATAAGCCACTTTCCCGTCAATCACCAAAATCTTGCGGTGATTCCGGTTGTTTTGATAAGTAGAGAAAAACGGGCGCACCGGTGCAAAAATGCGGCAATTGATACCCGCTTCTTCCAGGCGCACATTAAAATCTTTGGGCAGACGAAACATATTGGTTCCGTCATACATAAAACGCACTTCCACGCCTTGAGCCGCTTTTTCCTTTAAAACGGCAAATACATCGTCCCAAAGCCGGCCTTCAGCCACAATAAAATACTCCATAAAAATATAGTCTTTGGCAGCACGCATATCTTCAAGCATAGCCGGAAAAACGTCATCACCCAAAGGATAGTAACAACTTTTTGTATGTTCATAGACCGGAAATGGCCCCTGTTTATAAAGATAGTCGGACAAGGATGCAAAATGGGCATTTTTTTGACGCAGTTTTTCCAAGGCATGATTGTTTTGCGGTAAATAGATGGATGTTTTAGAAATTTGACGTTTCAATCGTCCGGCCACCGCCCGAGTGCCGGGAATCAGTTGAATCATCAGAAAAAGCAGCACACCAAAAATAGGCATCGCCACCAAAATAACCACCCAGGCAATTTGATAGGCGGGATTTTTTTGGCCGTTGATCAGATAGATAACCAGTAAAAACGCCAATACATGCAATACAATAGATACATAACCAATGTGCGGTTTCAACATCACATAGCCCGCCACCAGCGCAATCACTTGCAGCAATAGAGCCAGTACGGTCAGCCCCAGTGGATGCATCAACGCATCTTTTGATTTTTCTTTGGTTATTTGACTCATAAATGCCTCCTTCAAGAAACGCTCGCTTATATTTTAACCGCTGTACGCCGAAGCCACAAGTATAAGTCATGATTCAAACAGAACCGGCCGTCCGCTATTTATCTCCTTGCAACATTTCTTGGAAGCACAAGCCGACATGCAAAAAACAACTTAAATCGAATCCATAAATTATTCTAATGCAGCTTCGCTCGCCCTGTTTGCGTAATTTCATATGGCTAAATTCAATCTGCACAGCAGCTCATAAGAGTAATCGTCCGCCAAATTTTCTGAATTATTATATAACAATAGTCTGCCGGCAGCTGAATTCTTATATGCATATCAGCAATCTTTCCCCCCTATAAACATCCTTTTCAAATAAATTATAATCTAAGTTGTATGTTTTAGCCTGCCATCTCCTTTGTACAGTCTGCTATTTCAAAACTGTTACTTTTATTGTTTTGCATATCTCTCTTTATTTTTTCGAATATTTTTTCGCCTCTATTGTTATTTATTCCACTATTAAATTTCTCTCATTTTGTTGATTTTTCAGATTCTTTACATTAAAATTTAATCAGAGATATTGAAACGCAAAGACCAATCACATGTTCATTGGTCCGCTTATAGCGAAAGGAGGCGAAGGATGAACCCACACATTCATTTCGTAACCGGCCATTATGGCAGCGGTAAAACGGAATTCGCTTTAAACTATTGTCTCTACTTGAAAGAACGTCACGAAAAAGTGGCTTTGGTGGATTTGGATATTGTGAATCTTTATTTCCGCAGCCGCGAATACGAAGACGAACTGAAAAAATACGGCATTGCCGTTTATGGCAGTTCCGTTAAAGGAAATCAGGTGGATGTTCCCGCTTTGGCTGCATCCATTAATGCGCCGTTAGAAGACGAGAGCACCCAAGTGGTGGTGGATGTGGGCGGCAATCCTGTGGGGGCCAGGGTGTTGGGCTATTACCGTCATCAGCTGGAACATCAGGGAGCCGAACATCTCTTTATTGTCAATCGCAACCGTCCTGAAACCGATACTTTGGAAAAAATTGAAGTGTTCATGCAGGATATTGCCCGTTTGGCCCGAGTGCCCGTATCCGGTTTGGTCAACAGCACCCATCTTTTAAAAGACACCACGAAGGATGATCTTCTTTACGGCCAGGAATTGTGCCTGTCCTTAAAAGAAAAATACAACATTCCAATTCGTTTCATTGCCTGCCGTTCGAATGTCGCAGAGACGTTACCGAAAGATATGGAAGGCGAAATCTTTCCTATGAACATCTTTATGCGGCTCGATTGGATGATATAATCTGCCAAAATGGATATGGAGGGAAACACCATGGCAAAACCAAAAGGTAAAGTCACCTTTAACTCAAAAGAATGCAAAGGCTGTGGCATGTGCATTGCCGCTTGCCCGATGGGCATTCTGGCATTGAACACGAAGGTGATCAACGACAAAGGGTACAGTCCTGCGCAAATAGCTGAGCCGGAAAAATGCATTGCTTGCGGCAGCTGCGCCATCATGTGCCCGGATTCCATCATCACCGTTGAACGAGTTGAGTAGGAGGTAACCAACATGGCAAAAACACTGATGAAAGGCAACGAAGCCTTGGCAGCTGCAGCTATTGCTGCGGGCTGTAAGCATTTCTTCGGCTATCCGATCACGCCGCAAAGTGAAGTGCCTGAATATTTTGCTCGGGAACTCCCCAAGGTGGGTGGGCTTTATTTACAGGCCGAATCGGAAGTAGCCGCCATTAACATGATCTACGGCGCTGCCGGCGCCGGCGCCCGTGTGATGACGTCTTCGTCCAGTCCCGGTATTGCATTGATGCAAGAAGGCATTTCCTACATTGCCGGGGCAGAACTGCCTTGCGTGCTCATTGATATGATGCGTTCCGGCCCGGGGCTTGGGGGTATTCAACCTTCTCAAACCGACTATTTTATCGCCACCCGCGGCGGCGGCAATGGGGACTATCGCCTTATCTCCTATGCGCCTGCCAATCTTCAGGAAATGTGCGACATCATTATGGAATCTTTCGATATTGCCGATAAATACAGAAACCCTGTTATGATCATCGGCGACGGGATGTTGGGCCAAATGATGGAACCGGTGGATATTACTCCTCGTGAACAGAAAAACACGCCAAAAGACTGGGCAACCACCGGCACCGAAGAAAAACGCGAACCCAACATCATCAACTCTCTGTATTTGGATGTGGAAACGCTGGAAACCCACAACAAAAACCTGCAAGCCAAATACAAACAAATCGAAGAAAACGAAGTGCGGTATGAAACCGTCAATTTAGAAGGCGCTGAAGTGGTATTAACCGCTTATGGTACCATTTCCCGCATTTGCAAATCGGCCATGGAAGAGCTGGAAAAAGAAGGCATTAAGGTGGGGCTCATTCGTCCCATCACCGTATGGCCCTTCCCCTTTGCCGCTTTCGATGAAATCGATGCTTCCACCACCAAGTACATCCTGGATTGTGAAATGAACGCCGGTCAAATGATTGACGACGTCAGAATCGCTGCAAAAGGCAGATGGCCTGTATCTTTCTACGGCCGTCAAGGTGGCGCCATTCCGGCCACAAGAGAAATTGTTCAAGCTGTTAAAGATCTGGTAGGAGGGAAAGAATAATGTCAACCATGACCCAAAATGACCAGAAAAATATTGTCTACACCAAAAGCCGCGGCCTGACCAACGTGCCGACGCACTATTGCCCCGGCTGCACCCACGGTGTGGTGCACAAGTTGGTGGCGGAAGCCCTTTGTGAACTGGGCGTTTTAGGAAAAGCCGTTGGCGTGGCGCCGGTGGGCTGTGCCGTGTTGGCTTATAAATACTTCAACTGCGACATGCATGAAGCCGCTCACGGCCGTGCACCGGCGGTGGCCACAGGCATCAAACGCGTGCGTCCGGATAATTTCGTATTCACTTATCAAGGCGACGGCGATTTGGCCTCCATCGGCTCCGGTGAAATTGTGCAAGCAGCACACCGCGGCGAAAAATTCTGCACCATCTTTATTAACAACGGCATCTACGGCATGACCGGCGGCCAGATGGCCCCCACCACCTTAGTGGGCCAAGTGACCACCACCTCGCCCGGCGGGCGTGATGCGCATCACTGCGGTAAACCCATTCGGATTGCTGAAATGCTGGCCACCATCGACGGTGCCCGTTTTGTAGAACGCGTTTCGGTACACAATGCTGCCAATGTGCGTAAAGCCAAACGCGCCATCTTAAATTGCTTCAAAAACCAAATTGAAGGCGAAGGCTTCGGTATTGTGGAAGTGCTCTCCACCTGTCCCACCAACTGGGGTCTGCCGCCGGTAGAAGCCTGCAAACGTGTGGAACAAGAAATGATCCCTTATTATCCGCTTGGTAATTTACGCAACGGGGAGGGTTTATAATGGAAGAACGTATTTTATGTGCAGGTTTTGGGGGCCAAGGCGTGATGGCCATCGGTCAAATGATTACCTACGCCGGCATGGTCGATCAATATGAATGCTCCTATCTGCCTTCTTATGGACCGGAAATGCGCGGCGGCGCCGCCAACTGCTCTGTCATTGTCTCTGATAAGCCCGTCGGCTCTCCCAACGTGACCGAGCCGAAGGTGCTCATTGCTATGAACAAGCCGTCATTGGTTAAATTTGAAGAAACCGTAGTCCCGGGCGGCGTGATCTTTGTGAATTCATCGCTTATTGACATTAAAGTTGGCCGTGACGACGTAAAGGTCTTTTACATTCCTGTAAGCGACATTGCCCGTGAAGAAATCGGCAACATCAAAGCAGCCAACATGGTGATGCTGGGCGCCTATTTGGGCTTTTCCAAATTGCTTTCAGACGAAGCGGTAAAAGATGCATACATGCATGTTTTCGGTGAACGCAAAGCCAAGTTTTTCGACATGAACCGCAGCGCCATGGATGCAGGCGAACGCATTGTAGAAGAACAAAATACCGCCACTGTTTAGCACCAAACAATTCAGATTAATTGGGAGGTTATCACATGCGCGATGCAGAAAAACGAATCATTCAAGAAGCCATCTTAAATGAAGTGGAAGGGGCTCAGTTTTATCGCATGGCAGCCACTCAGGCGCCTACGCCTGAAGCGGTGGAAGCCTTAAACAAATTAGCGGAAGAAGAAGTCCATCACATTGAATTTTTAAAACGACTGGCTCAAGAAATGAGTGAAGGTGAAATCACGGTAGATGCGGCCTTAGAAGCCGATATTCCCTCTCCTGATGTGTACAACTGGGGCAAGCTTGACAAAAGCTCACTTTCATTGGGGCTTTCGGTCTTTTCTGTGGGCATGCAAATGGAACGAGACTCCATCGCCTTTTATGAAAAATCAAAAAAAGAACTGAGTGATGAAAAATCACAAAAGGTTTTTGATATTCTCATCCGTTGGGAACAAGCCCACTTGGATCAGTTTACCAAGCAGTATGAACTGTACAAACAAGAATGGTGGGCTGACCAAGGTTTTTCCCCAATGTAATCTCCATTCAATGAAGCACACATAGTCATTGACCTAACACAAAAAAGCGCTTTTTTCTGCTATACAAAATGACGAGTGCTTGTCTTAAGTATTTCTAATAGCACAAAGAAAACGTCGACAAGCACTCGATTTTTTGCTATCCTATAACAGTAGCTGGCATCGGCAGGCTTGTACTCATATAAAAATTATTTGAGCCTGCCCTGCATAGGCAAGCACCTGCTGAAGGCGAGGCAGCAGAAATTTGCCAATATTCACAGAAATGAGGGGAGTTTATGAACAAACGAACAACTGACACTTTGATTATGGGATTTGCGCTTTTTGCCATGTTCCTTGGCGCCGGAAACCTGATCTTTCCGCCGTATCTCGGTTTCCACAGCGGCACCAACTGGTTGCCCGTTCTTTTCGGGTTTGTCTTAACCGGGGTCGGCCTGCCGCTTCTGGGTGTGTATTCCACCATGAAATCGGGTGGGAGCACCTCTACTCTGGGCCGTTATGTGGGCAAAGGCTTTTCCGTCTTTATGGGCGTGGCCATTATTTTGGCAATCGGCCCCTGCTTTGCCATTCCGCGTACGGCGGCCACAGTGCATGAAGTGGGTGTGCTGCCCTTTATACCGGGCGCTCCTCCGGTTATAACCAGTACAATTTTCTTCGGTCTGTCGCTGTTTTTCGCCATCAGCAACACCACCGTGGTGGACCGCATTGGTCGCTTCCTTACACCGTTTCTGATTCTCACCCTTTTTGCCATCATCATCGGCGCTGTGGTGAATCCCATCTCTACACCTGAACCGGTGGCCGACGCTAACAACTTTGCCGGCGGCTTCACCGAAGGTTATCAAACCTTAGATGCTTTGGCTGCCACCATGTTTGCCGGCGTGGTTGCTGCAAACGTTGTGAGTCGCGGTTATACAAAGCTGGAAGATCAACTCTCCATCACCATTCGATGCGGCCTAATTGCTGCTCTTTTACTCGCCTGTGTGTACGGCGGCCTGGTCTATGCAGGTGCCACCGCCATCGGAGCCGGTTTCCCTGCCGATATTGAACGCACAACACTTTTAACCCAAGTGACGGAAGGCATTTTAGGACCTCTCGGCCGTTCCGCTCTCTCCATTGCGGTTTCCCTAGCCTGCCTGACCACATCGGTGGCTCTCTGCGTGAGCACCGGTCAATTCTTTAACACACTTTTTAAACAAAAAATCAGCTATCACGCCATTGTTATTGCCTGCGTAATCTTCTCGTTTTGCGTATCGGTTATGGGCGTGAGCTTTATCATCAACGCCGCTGCGCCGGTGCTTTATCTGATGTATCCTGTACTGATGGTTCTTTTGGTCTTTATGGCCTTCGACAAATTTATTCCTAATAAAAATGCTTATATTGGCGGCATCATTGGCGCCTTTATGATTTCCATTATCGACTTTTTAACCACATTGAAAGCCGGGTTCGGCTTTGAAAGCAGCTTTATTGACAGTCTTGCAGCTTTCCAGGCCAAACTGCCTCTTGCTGGTTTCGGTCTTTCCTGGGTGATTCCGGCCTTGGTCTTAGCTGTTCTCTTCAGCTTCATTCCCCGCAAACGGGTGGACGAAGAAATTACAGACCTCCAGCTCTTCCGTGAAGGTACCAAGTAAACGCGATATTTATGTAACAACGATCTAAAGGAGTGTACGCATCATGGCAAAAAAATTTGCAAAACGTATGGACAACTTGAAGGCATCCGAAATTCGTGAACTCTTGGCTCTGACCGCCAAACCTGAAATCATTTCTTTCGCCGGCGGTCTGCCTGCTCCTGAAGTGTTTCCCGTTGAAGAATGGAAAGCGGCTTGCAACAAAGTCATGGATGAACAAGGACAAAAAGCACTGCAATATGGCCCCACAGATGGAGATGCACTCCTGCGCCAACACATCGTCGAACGCATGAAAAAAGTTGGCGTAAACAATATTTCCATTGATGACATCTTAATTCTGAGCGGCTCTCAACAAGGGTTGGACTTTGCAGCCAAGCTTTTTATTGATCCCGGTGACTGCATCATCGTCGAAAGCCCCACCTACCTTGGTGCTTTGAACGCCTTCAAAGCCTACGAACCTCGCTTTGTAGAAGTGGAACTCGATGAAGACGGCATGAAAATGGATAAACTGGAAGAAGCGCTCAAAAATAATGATCGCGTCAAATTCATCTACGCCATCAGCGATTTCCAAAATCCCTCCGGTAAAACCTGGACTTTGGAACGCCGCAAAAAACTCATCGAACTGGCCAACAAATACGATGTATTTATTTTAGAAGACAACCCTTACGGCGAATTGCGCTTTGAAGGCGAAATTCAGCCCTCTTTGAAATCTCTGGATACGGAAGGCCGCGTCATCTTTATGGGCACCTTCTCCAAGATTTTATTCCCCGGGATTCGTTTGGGCTGGTTTGTGGCCAATCCGGAAGTGTTGGAAAAGTTCAATCTCATCAAACAGGGCGCCGATTTACAATCGTCCACCACAGTGCAGATGGAGCTGGCCCAATTTATTTCCGACAACGATGTGGAAGCACACATTCAAAAAATCATCGATATCTACGGCAAACGGAAACAAGTCATGGTGGACGCCATGAAGGAATTCTTCCCGGAAGGCGTCACCTTCACCAATCCGGAAGGCGGTCTTTTCCTCTGGGTGACTTTACCGGAACACATGAATGCACGCGAAGTGGCTGCAAAAGCCATCGAAGAAAAAGTAGCCTATGTGCCCGGTGATGCATTCTTCGCCAATGAACCGAAAATGAACTGCTTCCGCTGCAATTATTCCTGCATGCCGGAAGACCGCATTCGCGAAGGGGTGCAACGTTTGGCCAAAGCCATTAAAGATTGCATGTAGAAACCAAGTGTTGCAAAATAAAACATCCCATAAGAATAAAACGGCATCGCTTCGGCGATGCCGTTTTATTCTTATGATACAACCAGCTGCAATGCCATCTCTTTCTTGAATTATAAAATATGTGTCCTTTATTTTAGTGCTCAGAACAGGAAATGAAATATTTTGCTCTGAACAGTGAGCATACTCACCAACGATAAAACCCAACAAAACATTCCTTCACCGTAAGCGACGGCGTTCTTGTTATTTGCTTTCTTAAAATATATTTTTAATCCCATCTTTATCATAAATTTATAAAGACAATATCCCAAAGCGGCGCCTTTATCATATGCACCACCGGGACAAGGGCCATGCTGGGCGAAAATGAACCCAGCCACCAAATGCCGGTTACCGCCAAAAGTCCAACCAGATAGACACAAAATAAAAAAGATAATAAAACATGTGTGCACAGCGGCTTTCTTCCTTTTTTATTTAAAAAGATAAAATATAAAGATAGACACAGCGCCACGATGATGTATCCGCTCACCGCAGCTTAATATTATCCTGTCCTCTTTTGTTTGGGTTTAACGTTTAAACATCATATGATCTATCTTATATGACAATATCGAAAATATTTTCTCACTTAAAACCGAAGGAAAGTAATAAAATGCCCCATTGTTGTGTAATATTTTTCAGCGTAGGGTAAATATAATATATCAATTAAAGGAGGTCTTTAATATGGGAAACGATAAGTTGGATCAAGGTATTGGCGCTGTCAAAGAAGGTTTTGGTAAAGCCACCGGAGACAATGAAACCGAATTAAAAGGGAAAGCGCAACGTTTAAAAGGCGAAGCCGGTGAAAAATTAAAAGATTTAAAAGATGGCATTGCTGAAAAAGCCAATGATTTGATTGATAAAGTAGAACATAACGACTAAAAAAAAGGAGTTGACGCCCAAGCGCCAACTCCTTTTTTATGATGACGGGTTCAATGAATGACCGCCCAAGTAAAGAATAACGGTTATCTGGCATGCTTGCAAAATGAGTTGAATCCTTTCACAACAAAATGGTTTTACTAACAGCAAGTATCCATCATCTAAGGTAAATTCTGATCAAAAATAATATTGAACCATGAGAAGTAAAACCAATAAACCCCTGCCATACCATAAACATTCTCACAAATAGCGCTAAATTAAGGAAGCATTTTTCTTTCATCTCCATTTTGCGCCTTAAAGTCAAGTCCAAAATCTTGTGTAAAAGTTCCTAGTACAATGTTTGCTATTTTCTAAAGTTTTATGTAAGTTCTTGTAGCACCTATCCAATCTTCATGTTGATGCATCAACATGGCCCCGATTAAAC
>JAEZVS010000112.1 GCA_023443145.1 Bacillota bacterium
TGACAGAAAAAGAAAATCGGGCTCCGGGCAGCACCCGCTCCACACTGCGCGCTATGGCGCGTCCGCTGGCGCGGTCAATGGCGGTTTCCATCTTGATTTCCGTATAAACTTGATTGGCAAAAGCATCAACATTTACGAGCATGGCATCTCTAAAAAGCAGCCGTCCGGGGCGTCCCGGGGCGCCAAAAAGTCGGCACACTTCTTCCGGATCGTTTTCAGGAGGATTGACCAAAAGCCCGTGGCGCAGAGCGCGGCACAAGAGGGTGCGCAACTTACCTTTAAGAGTGGTGGCAGGTATGATCGGTTCCCCCGTTTGAATGCTGCGCACCACCGATTGATCGGCCGGTTTCAGCCAAGTGCTCTGCCCACCATCGCCAATATGCAATCCGCTTAAAAGTTCTATCTCACCACTAATGTGCAGCTTCGCGTACATCCGCATCTTCCTTTCTGGAATAATAACGATGCCAAGCAAAAAAAGCATCTATTTCCTGTAAAAAAGCAACACAATCTTCTTTATGGCCGGTTTCTAAAAGTTCGTTGATGCGCTCTTTCAATTGAGCATGCGCTAAAAGTTCGGCCAGCTCCCCATAGGCAAGTGCCATAATCACCTGCAGGCTCAGTTCGGAAAGAAGGGCCATGTCTTTTTCAGTGAGGGCTTCCGGCAAATGCCAGCGCCAAGGTTCCAGTTTCTGCAAAAAAGCTGTACGCAACGGCCGCAGCGACTCTTCAGAAGGCAGCCGTCCTTCTTCCGCCAGCGCCTTCATCCACTCCTGAATCTCTTGGCCTTGCATGTAATATGAATCAGCCATTGTATTCCTCCTCGCCATTGAGCCACCACAGACTTGATGCCACCACCCGCCGGACAGCCGGACGCCACAGTGTTTCCTGCAACCGTTTTTTAAGGGGCGTCGGTGCCTGCAATGCGTCAATGGCCGTCACCCATTCAAAAAGATTCAACGACAATTCCGGTCGGTCCAGCATCCGGGACAAGGGATATAATGCGCTGGAGTCCATGTCCCGCAGGGCACCGAAATTATCCCAGCACACCATAAAGGTGCGCGCGTCGTGCCAAGTAAAATATTCGCGCCCCACCATAAGCCCCGGACGTTTGGCCACGGTGCCCCCCAGATTATCCAAACGGACCGCCAATGTCGGTTCATCTTCCGCCAGAAGAAGCGCCTGGCGGAACAACCGATCTTGATGACAGGCAGAGCGCACCGCCACCACACTCACCACATCGGCGCCTTGAAAAGGACGCAAACGATCAGAGGCCTCCTCCAATACTTCCGCAACTGTCCAATGATGCCACAAACTCTCACTTGGGGCCAGAGCAAGAGAAATGGTGCGCGCCGATGTGTTTCTCGCCACAGGTGCATCTCCTTGGGGGGGCCAAACCAAGGGCCCTGCGGCCAAGGGCCGGCGTCTTTTTTCGCACATATGGTGCCAAAGGGCTTCCCATGACAGTGCCGGATCCTGCCAGGCATGCCACACCAACTGTACCGTGCCCATTGACTCTAAAAGCACACGGCGCTCTATATCGGTCAGCATGTCATGCGGTGGAACCGTATGCATCCAGCTGCCCCATAAGAGCACATCGTCTTCATATCGACTTTCCATCCACATTTTCAGTTCTTCGCGCAAAGACGGCGTCATGGCCTGCCACAATCCTTCTCCTGTGGTGTCGCTCAGCGCAAAAATAACAAAAGAATGATTCAAAACACCAGCACCCCTTTGCCGCATCGCGGCCCGATACTTTGAAACAGCCACGCCTTAAGCGTGGCTGTTCGCCTATTTCAGAAAACCGGCTATGATTTTTTGCTCGGCTTCTTCTTCCGTAAGACCTAAGGTTTGCAACTTGATGATTTGCTCGCCGGCAATTTTACCGATGGCCGCTTCGTGGATGAGCATGGCGTCGGCATCGTTGGCGTGCAGTTCAGGCAGGGCATCCACCCGCCCGTTGCCGACGATGATGGCATCACACTCCGAATGGCCTGTGCACACATTGTTGCCGTGGATCACCGAATGATAAGCCTGGTAGCTGTCGTCGCGGGCCACCGAACGGCTGATGAGATCCACACCGCTGTCTTTGCCGTTCAGATCGACGCTGAAATCGGTGGTGGCGCGTTCCGTGCCTTCAGTGAGAATATTTTCTTTGATAATGAGCCGCGCACCGTCGCCTAAAATGGCTTCGGTTTTGCGATCGGAATGGCCCACCCCGCCCAATTGAGAGGTGTCCATTTCCAAAACGGCATTTTCTTCCAGCTCACAATAGGTCACCGGGTTGATGAGCTTGTTGTTGGTGCCTTGGCCTTCGCCAAGGTGTTTTTCCATATAGCGTGCCTTGGCGCCGGGCTTCAGGAAAAAGCGATGAATGCCGTTGTGTTGCGAATGGCCTTCTTCATCGGTATGAATGCCGCAACCGGCAATAATATCCACTTCTGCGTTTTCGCCAATATAAAAATCATTATAGACCAGGTCGTCCACTTCGCTTTTGGTGATGCAGGCCGGAATATAGCAGCGCTCCCCTTTCGTGCCGGCCTTGACGATGATGTCCAAACCGGAGCCGTCACTTTTAGAGCGAATTTCAATGTTTTCCGTGGATCGACGGCCGGCGCATTGCGAATCCTGACGAATGTTATAAGCGGCGCCTTCCGGCATGTCCATCCAGTCGGACACTTGAAAGAGCAAATTTTTTGTGATGGGGTTTACTTCTTGATAAGGCATGTTATTCTCCCTCCGATATCAGGCAGCGCTCTGAGCAGCTGCGGCATTCCGGGCCATTGGCCAGCCGGGGCAGAATGTCGCCGGTGGGGCCAAAAGCCGTCAGCTCTCCTGCCGCAATAACCGCAATGCGGTCGGCTGTCTCTAAAATACGCTCCTGATGAGAAATGATGACGGTGGATCCTTTGCGCTTTTTGCGCAAATCTCGAAAAACTTCAATAAGATTGTTGAAACTCCAAAGATCGATGCCGGCCTCCGGTTCGTCAAACACAAAAAGGGATGCGTCCCGTGCTAAAATAGAAGCAATTTCTATGCGCTTGATTTCGCCGCCGGAAAGTTTCGTATCAACTTCTCTATCGATGTAATCTTTGCCGGCCAATCCCACCTGACGCAGCAAATGAAAAACATCGGGCTCGGAAAGCGGTCCGCCGGCGGCCAGTTCAATGAGATCTCGCGTGCTCATACCTTTAAAGCGCACCGGCTGCTGAAAGGCGTAGGCCACACCGGCCTTGGCACGTTCGGTAATGGAAAAATCGGTGATATCGGTACCATTTAATAAAAGCCGTCCTTCCGTGGGCTGAGCCACTCCGGCGATGATCTTAGCCAAGGTGGTTTTACCGCCACCGTTGGGGCCGGTCACCACCACCGTTTCACCATCTTCAATGCGCATGTTGATTTTATTTAAAATATGCGGCTTGCCCGCCACACCAAAACTAATATTGGATAATTCCAGCATTGTTACGCCACCTTTCCGAAACAACATCGTTGTTCTGATACTCTTCTCTTACCATCTTATTTGTATTTTTATGCGGTCTGCTAAGACCAAAAATTTTTCTTCTTAAAATAAATCAGACACCCGGCCACCATAGTCAGGCTCAACCCGATGACCACAGGGTAGGCATAGGGCCAAGACAGCTCCGGCATAAATTTAAAATTCATGCCATACCAGCCCACCAACAGATTGAGGGGCAAAAAAATGGTGGTCATCACTGTAAATATTTTCATTATGCGGTTCATATTGATATCCAGCTGTGCCTGATAGCCGGCGCGAATCTGCGTACAGTAATCACGGAGCAAATTAATGTTGCTGGCATAGCGGTTCATGCGCCGCGAAAGGGCACCGAAATGCTTTAAATCGCTTTTGGAAAAAATACCGGTTTCCCCTGCTTCCAGTGTTTCTACAATGTCTGAAAGGGCATCATAATAGCCGTAAACCCCCAGCAGTTGATGATGGGTTTGACTGATTTCCCGATATAAGCCGGCATTGTCGTCCCCGGAAATCAGGTGCACGCGTTCGTCCAAATCTTCCAGTTTTTTACGAAAGGTATCGTAAATGTCATTGTAGCCGGCAAGGAGTTGACGCAAAAAAGCAGTGAAAACCCCCGCCATTCCCCCATTGCCCGGCGGTCCTTTGAGCACACTGTCACGAAAAGCGCGGCCAACAGAGTCGTCTTCATCATGAAAGACCACACATAAAAAAAGATTCTTCGCCAAATAAAAACCAATCAAATCCTGGTCTGAAAACAGGTCGTGTCTATCGGGCACGCCCATAATACCGAAAGCAAAGTCTTCTGCCACGTGCAGCATATTGCGATGTGACGCACCGGCGCTCACCTGTTTATCGCGACAAAATCGTTGCACCAGCGGCGGCAGGTTGGCATAAAGGGGCGCCTGAATGAGCGTTTCACTGGAAAGGCAGCCCACCAGCAAGCCTGTTTCCTTATCTCCGCCTTCTGTCAACCAACGGTTCTCCTGTTGTGAAAATTGATAGATCATGCCGTCCTCCATTTGCGGCAATAGCCGTCGTTCTCATTTAGAGTAACGCAAACGAGCGCCGTTGTCTATGATTTTGAGAATAGATAAAAACAATATGACATATCCGAAACACCAGTCGCTCAAACGCTTACAGGCGATGGCGGTTCGAAAGAAAAACGCTGTGCGAATGATTTCTTTAGATGGTTACCGCGTCCATCCGCCCCATCTTGTTCGCCCTTATTTTATATGTTATGATGAATGAACAGACACCGTCCGCATGGCGGTCTTTTAATGTGGTATAGGGGCATCCTGATGTCTGTACAGAATGCAGAAAAGCAGACAGGAAGGACAATATCATATGGGTAAAAAATCATCCGTGCGTGATTATATCATCAAGGTGCTAAATGGAATGGCCTGGGGGTTGTTTTCTTCCCTGCTCATCGGACTCATCATCAAACAACTGGGCACCTTGCTGCATTTGAGCTGGCTGATCTCTCTGGGGCAGGTGGCCCAAGTGCTTATGGCACCGGCCATCGGCGTGGGGGTGGCTTATGTTTTGAAGGCCCCGGCGCTGGTGGTGATGAGTTCGGCTGTAACGGGCGCCATCGGCGGCGGCACCTTTGCTGTGGCCGCTGCGGGGATCACCGCCAACATCGGAGAACCGGCGGGCGCGTTTGTGGCCGCACTCCTTGGCGCGGAAGCAGGGCGGCGCATCGCCGGAAAAACAAAGGTGGATATTGTGCTGGTACCTATGGTGACCATTGTCTGCGGCGGGTTGGCCGGCATCTACCTAAGTCCTTATTTCGCCGCCGCACTCAATGCCCTGGGACAAATGATCAACGCCGCCACTGAACTCAATCCCTTGCCTATGGGCATCATCATTTCCGTGGTCATGGGCATGATTCTGACGCTGCCCATATCTTCCGCAGCCATTGCCATCGCCTTGAATCTATCCGGACTGGCTGCCGGGGCGGCCACTGTTGGCTGCTGCGCCAACATGATCGGCTTTGCCGTGATTTCCTATCGTGAAAACGGTGTAGGCGGATTTATTGCCCAAGGGCTTGGCACCAGCATGCTTCAGGTGCCCAACATCATCCGCAATCCCTGGACGTGGCTGCCGGCCATTGTGGCCTCAGCTATCTTGGGACCCATCTCCACCGTGGTGTTGAAAATGACCTCCATCTCCACCGGTGCCGGCATGGGCACAAGCGGTCTGGTGGGGCAATTTGCCATGATTGAGGCCATGGGCGCTTCAACGGAAGTCTTTTTACAGATAGGCATCATGCATTTTCTGGCGCCCGGAATCATCAGTTACGGGGTCTGCCGCTTTCTTACAGCCAAAGGCCGCATTCGTCCGGGGGATCTCACTTTACAAAAAATTTCTTAATGGCGCCGGTTTGCTGTCCGCATCACACCTGTTTGAACGCGCTCATCTTTTCATGCTTATTGCCCTCGCAGTAAAAAATCTCCGCATATTTTTTCGACACCTCTTGACAAGGTACAAGAAACCGTCTATGCTCTATGTAAATCAGTACGACCTAAGACAATCATATACGCCGGGGTGCGATGAGCTGAGAGGGCAACTGCCCAACCCGTTGAACCTGTTGGATAATGCCAGCGCAGGAAGCAACCATATCAATCATCGACTCCGTTATGGGGTCGATTTTTTTTATAAACGAGCGGAGGTAACTATGATCATCAATGGAGAAAATCATGTTCTGACAGAGCCGGCCACCTTAGTGGATGTACTCCGCGGCGCAGGCTATGACCTGTCCCGGCCCTTGGCGGTCGAGCAAAACGGCCATATTGTGCCGCGTACACGTTTTGAAGACACCCTTGTCCGTCCGGATGACCGGTTGGAAGTGGTCCATTTTGTAGGAGGCGGCTGATGGCACATCCGTCACCAAAGAACGAAGACCGCGCCCTGATGGCAGAATTGGAGGCGGTGCGCATCGCTCGCCATGGCAAAGAAGCCGCCCGGCTTTTAAGCCAAGCCACGGTGGGTATCGCCGGTCTGGGGGGATTGGGCTCCAACATCGCCCTCTCCTTAGCACGCATGGGCGTAGGCACTCTGGTGCTGGCCGATTATGACCGGGTGGATCTTTCCAATATTCACCGCCAGCAATACATGCCCAACCAAGTTGGCTGCTATAAAACCGAGGCTCTGAAAAATACTTTGCAGCAAGTGCATCCTGCCGGCACCTTCATCAGCCATGAAGGGCACATCAACAGCGACAATGCCGCGATGATTTTTCGAGATTGCGCCATCGTGTGCGAAGCCTTCGATGACGCCTATGCCAAGGCCATGCTGATAGAGACGCTGCTTGCTTTAAATGAGCCGCCCTATGTGGTGGCTGCCAGCGGCATGGCCGGATGCGACAGTGCCAACCGAATCACCACGCGCCGACGAATGCACCGGCTTTACGTGGCCGGTGACGGTGAAAGCGACGTAGAAAGCAAGGGACATCTTTACGCTGCGCGGGTGGCCATCTGCGCCAACCATCAAGCGATGATGGTGTTGCGGCTTATTTTAGGTGAAACTGCGCCCTAATCGGACTGAAAGAAGACAAATTTCTTGCTGTCGCCTTGTACTTAGAAAGGAGTATGGAACCGATGAAAGACATGCTGACTTTAGGTCCTCACCATTTTTCTTCCCGTTTTATTTTGGGATCGGGTAAATTTTCTCTGAACTTAATTGATGCAGCGGTGAAAAACGCCGGTGCGGAAATCATCACCCTGGCTTTGCGCCGGGCAAATATTGGCGGAGGCGAAAACATTCTGGATTTCATCCCCAAAAACATCACCTTGCTGCCCAACACCAGCGGTGCCCGCAACGCCAAAGAAGCGGTGCGCATCGCACGTCTTTCTCGAGAAATGGGCTGCGGCGATATGGTGAAGGTGGAAGTGATTCGCGACAGCCGCTATCTTCTGCCCGACAACGCAGAAACCGTACGCGCCACCGAAACCCTGGCCAAAGAAGGTTTCACCGTACTGCCCTATATGTATCCCGATCTCTACACGGCCCGTGACCTTGTCAACGCCGGTGCGGCAGCCGTCATGCCTTTGGCTGCTCCCATCGGTTCCAATCGGGGACTGGCCACCGTCGATTTTATTGATATTTTGGTGCGCGAAATAGATTTGCCCATCATCGTAGACGCCGGCATCGGGCGGCCCTCGGAAGCTTGCCGCGCCATGGAAATGGGTGTGGATGCGGTGATGGCCAACACAGCCATAGCCACTGCCGGCAACATCCAGGAAATGGCCGCCGCTTTCGGTGAAGCCGTTCGCGCCGGCCGCCGTGCCTATTTGGCCGGTCTGGGGCGTGTGCTGCAAGAAGGCGCCTCCGCTTCTTCTCCTCTCACCGGCTTTCTGGATGCAAGCGAAACGGAGGCGAACTGAATGATTGACCGGCACACCGATCCCATGGTCTATCAACCGGGCATGGAAGAAATGGATCCAACCTTTATGAACACATTGGTGTCGGATATTGAACGGACAGATTTTTCCGTTTTCACTGCAGATGACGTCCGCAACGCTTTGCGCAATCCCTATTATAACGAACATGCCTTTGCGGCTCTCCTCTCGCCGGCCGCGGAACCCTATTTGGAAGAGATGGCCCATCTGGCACAAAAAACCACACGCAACCACTTCGGCAACACCATTTCTATCTTTACCCCCCTTTATATTGCCAACTACTGTGAGAACTACTGCATTTATTGCGGATTCAACTGTCACAATAAAATCAATCGTGTGCAGCTGGATGAGGCCGGCATCATTCGTGAATTGGATGCCATTAAAGCCACCGGTCTGGAAGAAATCCTAATTTTAACCGGAGAAAGCCGCAGCAAGTCTCCGGTCGGTTACATTGCCAACGCTGTCCGTCTGGCAGCCGAGCGCTTTCGCAACGTAGGATTGGAGATTTATCCGGTCAACACCGACGAATACCGCATTTTACACGAAGCCGGCTGCGATTATGTCACCGTTTTTCAGGAGACCTACCAACCCGGTATTTACAGTGAACTGCATTTGGGCGGGCACAAACGTATTTTTCCTTATCGTCTCTATTCTCAGGAACGTGCGCTGCGCGGCGGCATGAGAGGCGCGGGCTTTGCCGCTCTTCTCGGTTTGGCCGATTGGCGCCGAGATGCGCTGGCCACCGGTCTTCATGCCAGTCGATTACAAAAAAAGTATCCGCATGCCGAAATATCGTTTTCCTGTCCGCGCCTGCGTCCGATCAAGGGCCAGAGCGACTATCCCCATCGGGGCATCAGTGAACGCACCCTGTTGCAAATCATTTGCGCCTATCGCCTTTTGGCGCCCTATGCATCCATCACCGTGTCTTCCCGAGAAAATGCTCATTTTCGCAACCATGTGATACAGATTGCCGCCACCAAAGTATCGGCAGGGGTGTCCACCGGTATCGGAGAACACTCCGGCACCGCCGATGGTGACAGCCAGTTCGACATTGCCGATAATCGAACCGTTGATGAAATGGTGGCTGCCATCCGTGCCGCAGGCATGCAGCCCTCTTTTGTGGATCAGATCTATGTTTCTTAAGCCCATCATTGTGACCAACCGCGCGCTCTGTTGCGAACCTTTTTTGGAGCGCATAAAAAAGATTGTAGATTGCCGGCCATACGGCATCATTTTACGGGAAAAAGATTTGGAAAAAGACGCCTATCTGACGTTGGCCCAAACCGTAAAACCGCTGTGTGACGCCGAGGGCGTGCGTCTCATTTTAAATTGGCGCGAACCCACCGTTTATCTGGATGGCTGCGCTTTAGAGCTGTCTTACAAAGACCGACACGCCCCCATCGCCGATTCCGGCGCACCTTTCGGCCTGTCCATTCACAGCGTCAGTGAAACCGCTGATGTAGGCCATGCTTCTTGGTTGATTGCCGGCCACATCTTTCCCACCGCTTGCAAAGCAGGCCTGCCCGGCAGAGGCATACCATTTCTCTCTGAAGTATGCGCACGCACCGAGCTGCCGGTTTTTGCCATCGGCGGCATCACTGCCGAAAGATTACCTGCCCTTCGTGCTGCAGGCGCCGACGGGTATTGCATCATGAGCGCAGCCATGCGCCACCCGCATCCTCAATTGTTGTTTGATTTATTCTATCACTATGGAGGTTATCCCACATGACCCAAATAACCGAAGCCCGACGAGGCATCATCACCAAAGAAATGGAAATTGTCGCTGAAAAAGAACAGAAAAGTCCTGAATGGATTCGTGCGCGTGTGGCAGCCGGCACCATTGCCATTCCTGCCAACATCAACCATCCCGCCCTCTCTGCCGAAGGCATCGGCGATGGACTCCGCACGAAAATCAACGTGAATCTAGGTATCTCCGGAGATGCCGCCGACTACGATTTGGAAATGGATAAAGTGCGCATGGCCGTCGATATGGGTGCCGAAAGCATTATGGATTTATCCAACTACGGAAAAACCCGCACCTTTCGCACCCGTCTCGTAGAGGAAATTCCGGCCATGCTCGGTACCGTGCCCATGTATGATGCCATCGGCTATTTGGAAAAAGATCTTTTAGACATCACTGCCGATGACTTCCTACGAGTGGTGGAAGCCCACGCCAAAGAAGGCGTAGACTTTATGACCATTCACGCCGGTATCAACCGGCGTAGCATTGAAGGCTTTGAGCG
>JAEZVS010000173.1 GCA_023443145.1 Bacillota bacterium
GTTTAAAGGTTCACCGGCAACCGGCCGGTAATGTCTCTGATCGCTTTCTGTAATTTGTCCCTCGCCGTTTATTCGAAAAGCGGCATAGGGCAAATGATAGAAACCGTCCGGGCTGAGGTTTAAAAGCTCTGCTTCCTGCGTGCTTAAGCTTTCAGGTAAGTGGCCCTGGTGTTTGTTCAAAAGGTCAAGCATGGCATCCATGCGGTTTTGGTTTTGCACATAGAGGAGACCGTTGATGCCCAAAATAATTACCACCACCACCAGGCCGATGGCGATCATAGCAGCGGCAATAAAGCGCAGACGCAGCCGTGTGGTTAGGCTTTGTCGCAGGTAAGCCATACGTTTCCCTCCCGGCGGACGAGTGCGCCTTTACAGCCCACAAAGTTGAGCTTTTGTTCCAGATAATCCAAATAAAGGGAGAGGGCTTCGCCCCCTTCAATAGGAAAAAGATCTTCAATAATATCTTTACGGGACAAGGGTTTGCCGTTGTATTCAATGAGCATGGCCAAAAGATCGGTTTCGTCAGGCGTTAGAGACAGGGTCATACTTTCGGTAGAAAGGATTTGGCGCTTTTTTTCTAAAGAAATGTTGGACCAGGATAAATGTGTTTCCGTCTTTTCAACCATTTCGGCGCGGCGTAGGAGCACCCGCAAGCGAGCCAAAAGCTCGCCCATGGCAAAGGGTTTGGCAATGTAATCGTCGGCGCCGGCGTCCAGGCCCCGAATGGTGTCTTCGGTGCCGCTTTTGGCGGTGAGAAAAATGGCCGGGGTACGGTCTCCCTGGGCACGCAAGGTCTCAAGCAGCGTGATGCCGTCCATGACAGGCATCATAATGTCAAAAATATAGCCATCGAAGGTTTGCTCTTTGCAGGCTTCCAAGGCTCTTCGACCGTCGGACACGGTGGTGACGTTGTAGCCTTCATGCGATAAAATGGCCTCTAAGGCACGGGCCATATCTGCTTCGTCTTCAGCGATCAGAATTTTCATTGAGATCTCCTTCTCTGTTTTTGCCGATGCGATTGCGAATGGTCATGAGGTTTAAATCGGTGGAAGCCATTTCGTCGGCGCATCGTTTGAGTTCATAAGCCATGCGATCGACATTTAAGAGGTGTTTTTTGTAATAAAGCTGGTGCTCCAATTGGGCCCAGGAATCCATAACGATGGTGCGAATTTGAATTTCGGCATTAACCCATACGCCCACTTCAATGCGCACGCGAATTTGCAAATGATGAGAACGGTAACCTGAGGCCTTGGGGTGACGCACATAGTCTTTTTCCACCATCAGCATGATATCGGGACGGGCCACAATCCAGTCGCGAATGGTGTAGATGTCGTCAATAAAGGTGGTGATGATGCGAATGCCGCAACCGTCAAAAAGATCGCGTGGTGAGACCTCCTGGCCGGTTTTGTTTTTTATGCGGCTGATCTTATTGCGCATAGATTCGGGGGTTTTTATGCGGCTTTTAATGTGTTCCACCGGATTACGCCCCAACATGCGCGCCAAGTCTTCTTCCATGTCGGCAAACGACAGCTGCAGTATTTCCATGGCAGTAACCATTTCATCGTAATAGTCCTGATAATAATCGATGAATGGTTGAATCACACGAGATGTTTTTTCTTTTTTCTGGAGCACAGTATATCGCCCCCCTTACATAGTGTGTGACAGTAAATCTATTGTCGCATGTTTTGAACAGGCTTTCAAGAGCCGATGACCGATCCTGCAGAAAGTGTTATGGATGGAAAGCAAGTCAAAAGTGATATAACAGCAAATCTGAACGATGCCCCAAAATAGGTTTTTACATGATCATCATTCTGTGCACGCCCAAATAAAAAAACAAACCCCGCATAAAATTCGGGGTTTGTTTTTAGATCAACAGAATGGGACGGTGTTTAGAAAAAAATCGCCGGTTTTTAAAAAGATGGGGCATCTTTTTCTTCCTGCCCACTCAGTTCTTGATTGGCATCCGCTTCGCGCACTTCCTTAATGTAGTTGTAAATACTATAGCGTGACACGCCCAAAGCGTTGGCCATGAGACGGACGCTGTTTTGAATTTGCAAGATACCCATTTGATCCAATTCGCGCACCACAGCAATGCGGTCGGCTTTTTTAAATTCTTTGACGGGCTTGTGCATTTCCTGGATGCAGCCTTCAATAATGGGCGCCAGCGCTGAAGGGGTATTGATACCCAAAATATCCATATCGTCCTGATTGGACGTGGTTTGCAAAAACTGCATCAGCGCATACTGAATGTTTTCCATGTCCGTACAATCGTAATTGATGCAAAAAGCAATGTGGCGATTGCCGATGGTTTTTACGATGGTGGACGACTTGAGGGATGGCCCATTGCGGCGAATGGTTTTTTTGTAATTGATGTATACATTTTCATTGGTGTTTTGTACGCGATTTTTGGCTTCTTGAATGAGCGGAGAACCGACTTCTCGCCCGGTGACGTGACCATTATAAATATAAAGCACCGCTTCGTCGGGTCTGTCCAAATCTGAAATGCAGACTTCGCAATTGGGGCCGAATGTGAGCGCAATGGCTTCGCCAATTTGGTTGATAAGCTCCAGAACAAAATCTTCGTCTTTCGGTGTCATGGTCGCACCTCTCTTTCAGGATAAGTCAAGTATAACATTTGATGAAAAATTGAGCAAGACAGACCCATTATATCTGAAAAGATTGGCGAAAAAATGCCGTTGCTTGTAAAAGGGAAACATTTCACAATTGTTGAATGAAAAGAAAATGTCAAAATTTGTTGAAATTTTTGTTGAAATACCGAGAGAGAATTGGTACTATAAGAAAAAGAGCAGTATGGATGCAGACAACCCTATTGAACCTTGGAGAGGAAGAAGGACTATGAAACACTTACTGACCGGTAATGAAGCCATCGCTCAGGGTGTGTATGACGCAGGGGTGCATTATGCCGCCGCCTATCCGGGCACGCCGTCAAGCGAAATTTTGAAGAACATTGCCACTCACGAAGACATTATTGCCGAATGGGCGCCCAATGAAAAGGTGGCTATGGAAAGTGCCATTGGGGCATCCATTGCAGGGGCGCGCTCCTTTGCAGCCATGAAACACGTGGGCCTTAATGTGGCGGCCGATCCGTTTATGACCTATGCCTATATGGGTGTGCATGGTGGTTTTTGCGTGGTCTCTGCAGACGACCCGGGACAGCATTCATCGCAGAACGAACAGGATAACCGCACCTATGCCAAATTTGCCAAAGTTTTACTTTTAGAGCCATCCAACAGTCAGGAATGCTACGATATGGCCCGTGAAGCCTATGAGCTTTCTGAAACGCTTAATACCACGGTGCTCTTGCGCTCCACCACACGTATTTCACATGCCAAAAGCCTGGTGGAACTGAGAGAGCGCAAAGAAGTGGCCATTCAGGATATGTGGGATCGCCAAACGAACGTCGAACATTTTAATGCGGCGCCATCTACTTCCAAACCCAACCGCCGCCGCTTAGATGCCCGCCAGAAAGACATGCTGGAGGCTTCCGAACAATCGTCCTTTAACGTGGAAGAATGGAACGACGCGAAAATTGGTATCGTCACATCAGGCGCAGCGTATAACTATGCCAAAGAAGTATTTGGCAACGAGGCCAATTTCCTAAAACTGGGCTTTACCAATCCGCTTCCGATGGGAAAAATCCGCGCTTTTGCCGAAAAATGCGACACGCTCTACGTTATAGAAGAGCTGGAACCGTTTATGGAAGATCAAATCAAAGCGGCCGGGATTTCTTGCATCGGCAAGGAAAAAATTCCGACGGTGGATGAATTAAACCCCGGGATCATCCGTAAAGCATTGTTGGGCGAAGACACGCCTATGGTGCAAATCAATCCGGAAGATTTGATTCCTCGTCCACCGACGATGTGTGCAGGTTGCCCGCACCGTTCCCTTTATTATGCCTTGGGCAAAAAGAAAAACGTCTTTATTGCCAATGACATCGGCTGTTATTCTTTGGGGGCCTATGAACCGCTATTCGGTCTGGACAGCTGCATTTGCATGGGCGGCGCCACAGGATCCGGACATGGCGTGGCCAAAGTATTAAAAGCAAAAGGCAGCGATATGCGCGTGGTCTCTGTCATGGGGGATTCCACCTTCTTTGCCACCGGCTTAAACGGTTTGGAAGATGCCCTCTATAATAAGAGCAATATTGTGCTCTGCGTATTGGACAATCGTATTACCGCCATGACAGGTCATCAGGAAAACCCGGGGTCCGGCTATACTGCCCAAGGAGAAGTGAGCCATATTATCAGCATAGAAGATGTGGCGCGCGCCTTTGGCTGTAAAAACATCCGCACCTTTAATCCCCACGATCAGAAAGAAACCAATGAAGTATTGGATTGGGCTTTGGGGCTGGACGAAGTGTCCGTCATCATCAGCCGCTATCCATGCGCACTGAAAAAATACGATGCCTCTGAAATAGAAGAATTTGGCCCCTTAACCCGTCGCTTTACCGTGGCGCAGGATGTGTGCATCGGCTGCAAAAAATGCACCCGCACCGGTTGTCCGGCAGTTATTTTCCAGCAGGATATTAAGAAAAGTTCCATCGATCAAAATCAATGTCTGGGCTGCAGCCTCTGCTCGCAGGTGTGCCCGGTGAAAGCCATTCACGAAGTCGGCAAACCTTGTGAAGGCACCCCCAGAAAGGAGATGGCTAAAAAATGAGTGTGAAAAATATCTTATTGGTTGGTATTGGCGGCCAGGGCACGGTCTTTTTATCCAATATACTGGTAAAAGGGCTGGTTGACGCCGGTTACGATGTGAAAATGAGTGAAATTCACGGCATGGCGCAACGCGGCGGCACGGTATCTACGCAGGTGCGCTATGGAGATCAGGTCTTTTCGCCCATCATCGGCAACGGTGAGGCCGATATTATGGTGGCTTTTGAAAAACAAGAAGCACTACGCTATATGCATCTCTTAAAACCCGGCGGCAAACTCATCGTCAACAATGAAGGGTTGCCTTCGGCGCCGGTGCAAGCGGGTAAAATATCCTATCCGGAAAACACCATTGAGGTCTTGAAAGGCCTGGTGGACACCACTGTGGTGGAAGCGTCTAAAATGGCCGCAGACTTGGGCAATGCTAAAGTGGCCAATGTGGTGCTTTTTGGGGCCCTCACCAAGCTTTTGGATTTGCAGAACATCGATTGGAAAGCCATCTTAAAAGGTACTGTAAAGCCAAAATTTGAAGACGTGAACATGGCCGCCTTTGATCAAGGATCTGCGGCTGTTCAATAAATGCACGATAGTGCCAAACAAAAATTCATACCTCGCAAGAAAGGCGTCCATCGGGCGCCTTTTTTGCGGGGAAGAAGCGGATCATGCGCACGTGTGATCCCATTGACAAAATATGGTGGCAACCGTATACTATTCAAATTGATATGGTTTTTTAGAATGACCCACATTGTCTATTTTGGTCGTGCAAAATGCACGACCATCTTTTGGGCTTAAAGCCGGATAGCAGGAGGCAAATCACAGTATGGAAAAAGAAGTTATTCTTACCCGCGAGGGCTTAGCAAAACTAGAAAATGAATTAAATGAATTAAAAACAGTGCGTCGGAAAGAAGTGTCTGACCGTCTAAAGGTGGCCATCGACTTTGGCGATCTAAGTGAAAACTCCGAATATGACGACGCTAAAAATGAGCAGGCCATGGTGGAAGGGCGCATTAAAACCCTGGAAGCCATGCTCCGCAACGCCACCATTATTGAAGAGGAAAATGTACAGACGGGCCAGGTTTCCATCGGCTCTACCGTGCGCGTGCTGGATATGGAATTAGATGACGAAGAAACCTACCGCATTGTGGGCACGGTGGAAGCCGACCCCATGCACAATAAAATTTCCAATGAATCGCCTTTGGGCGTTGCCCTTTTGGGACATAAGGCCGGGGATGAAGTGGAAATTGACGCTCCGGATGGTAAAATTGCCTATAAAATCATTGATGTGACCAACGATTAGGAGGAGGACATGGCCAAAGAATCACAAGGCGGCATTAAACAAATCATGAATGTGCGTCTTGAAAAAATGGATGCACTGCGCGACAAACAAATCGACCCCTTCGGTCAGCGTTTTGAACGGACGCACCATATTGAAGACGTATTGCAAAACCAGGAAGCCCTTATTGCAAGCGGAGAAGAAGTGGTTATTGCCGGGCGCATCAAAGCCAAGCGCGGCCAAGGCAAGGCAGGATTTGCCAACGTAGAGGATTTAAGCGGCAATATCCAAATTTACAGCCGCCAAGATGTGTGCGGCGACGACATGCACTGGCTCTTTAAAAAGGCCGATATCGGCGATATTGTGGGCATTCGAGGCCCCGTGTTCATCACCGATCGGGGAGAAACATCTATCCGTGTAATGGGATTCACCCATCTTACCAAGAGCATGCGGCCTTTGCCGGAAAAATTCCATGGAC